>CAHJWU010000132.1 GCA_903643085.1 Rhodospirillales bacterium | reverse complement strand
TTGTGCACCTGGCATCAATCCGCCTCATGCTCAGAAAGCTTTCAATTCAGTAGAAAACTTTGCAAACAGACTCTGAAGAAAAGAAGCAAAAGACTTTTGCTCCGCTGTCGCGGTTCTGTCTTGCGGCGGACCGTTCCGAGAACACCCGCCTACTTGCCGCGCAGAAACTCAAGCTCCAGCCATCGTTCCTCGGATCGCGCCAGCTCCGTCTCCGCCTGCGCCAGCGCGGCGTTCGTCGTGTCGAATTTCTTCCGGTCGCGCGTGTAGAGATTGGCGTCGGTCAGCACACGCTGACAGCGCGCGATGTCTGCCTGCAGCTTCGCGATCGCATCGGGCAACTGCGCCAGCTCATGCTGCTGCTTGAAGGACATCTTCTTCGGCGTGGCCGCCCTCGGCGCGTCCGCGACCGCCGCACGCTTGCGCGCCTCCGCCTTCACCGAACCAGGCGAGCCGCGCTGCACCAGCATGTCCGAATACCCGCCGGCGTATTCCTGCCATTTCCCGCCGCCCTCCGCGGTCACCGTCGATGTCACCACGCGGTCCAGGAAATCACGGTCGTGGCTCACCAGCAGCACTGTACCCTGGTAGTCCGCCAGCATCTCCTGCAGCAGGTCCAGGGTCTCAAGATCCAGATCGTTGGTCGGCTCGTCGAGGATCATCAGGTTGCTCGGCCGCGCCAGCGCCACGGCCAGCATCAGCCGACCGCGCTCGCCGCCGGACAGCACGCCCACCGGCGTGCGCGCCTGCTCGGGGCGGAACAGGAAATCCTTCATGTAGCCGATGACGTGGCGCTTCTGGCCGTTGACTTCGACCTGGTCGCCGGCGCCGCCCGTCAGCGTCTCGGACAGGGTGGCGTCCGGTCTCAGGCTGTCGCGGGTCTGGTCCAGGGTCACGGCGGAGAGATTGGTGCCGAGCTTGACCTGCCCGCCATCCGGCTGCTCCACGCCCGTGAGCAGCTTCAGCAGCGTGGACTTGCCGGCGCCGTTCGGGCCTACGATGCCCACGCGGTCGCCGCGTATGATGCGGGCGGAGAAGTCGCGCACCACGGACTGCGTGCCGCCGTCCGGCGCCGGGTAGGATTTGCTGACGCCGCGTGCGACGGCCACCAGCTTTCCGCTGCCTTCGGCCTCGCTGGCCGCCATGCGCACGCCGCCGGTGGGGCGCACGTGCTCGCGCTTGGCCTGCCGCAAGCCGGCCAGTTCGGCCACGCGCCGCACGTTGCGCTTGCGCCGGGCCGTCACGCCGTAGCGCATCCAGTCCTCCTCGCGGGCGATCTGGCGGCCGAGCTTGTGCTGGTCGCGCTCCTCCTGCTCCAGGATCTCGTCGCGCCACCCCTCGAAATTGGCAAACCCTCGGTCCACTCGCCGGGTGCGTCCTCGGTCCAGCCAGACGATGCTGCGCGAGACGCTCTCCAGCAGCCGGCGGTCATGGCTGATCAGCACGATGCCGGCGCGCAGTGACGCAAGCTCGGCCTCCAGCCATTCGATGGCCGGCAAGTCCAGATGGTTGGTGGGCTCGTCGAGAAGCAGCAGGTCCGGGCTGGGCGCGAGCGCACGGACCAGGGCGGCGCGCCGGCTCTCGCCGCCCGAGAGCCGCGCCGGCGCCTCGTCTCCCGTCAGGCCGACCTGTTCCAGCAGGGCCCGGCCGCGATAGGGGTCGTCGCCAGGCCCGAGGCCGGCTTCCACGTAGGCCAGCACGGTGGGCGCGTCGCCGAAATCGGGCTCCTGGTGCAGGTAGCGTATGGTCGCACCCGGCTGCAGGAAGCGCACGCCCTCGCTTGCGGTCAGCAGACCGGCGGCGATCTTCAGCAGGGTGGATTTGCCCGATCCGTTGCGGCCGACCAGGCAGATGCGTTCGCCCGCGGCCACGGCCAGCTCGGCGCCGTCCAGCAGGGGCAGGTTGCCGCCGAGCGTGAGGTGGATGTTCTGCAGCGAGAGGAGAGGGGGCGCCATGGCGGCGTTGTCCTGCGTGTGGCCCTGCGGGGCAAGCAATGCTTCTCGCCGGGACCGCCCTGGGCCATGGCATCGTCGCAGGTGGACCTTGTCGCGCCAGCCGCATCCGCATGTCCGACATGGTGCCCGCGCCCCGGATTGACCAGTCGCGCCTGTCCAGCGCAGGTAGGCGGCAAATCGCTCAAGGAACCCGCTTTGCCATGAAGCTGCATGACGTACGCGTCCACCCCGAAGCCGACCGCCTGCCGCGCGAGGACCAGCTCGCCTGGAAGATCGCCGCCGTGGCGAGCGACGCGGTGGCCGTGCTGCCCGAGGTGGCCGAGATGATCATAAACCGGGTCATCGACAACGCCTCGGTGGCCATCGCCTCGATCAACCGCCACCCGATCGTCACCGCGCGCGACCAGGCGCTGGCCCACCGCCGGCCGGACGGCGCCACCCTGTTCGGCTGTGCTGCGGACGTGCGCGTGCACGCCGAATGGGCCGCCTGGGCCAACGGCACCGCGGTCCGCGAGCTGGACTATCACGACACGTTCCTGGCCGCCGAATACAGCCACCCCGGCGACAACATCCCGCCCATCCTGGCGGTGGCGCAGCAGACCGGGCAAGACGGTGCGGCGCTGACGCGGGCGCTGGCGACCGGCTACGAGATACAGGTCGATCTCGTAGCCTCGATCTGCCTGCACGCGCACAAGATAGACCACGTGGCCCATCTTGGCCCGTCGGCGGCGGCGGGCATAGGCACGCTGCTCGGCCTGCCCACCGAGATCATCTACCAGGCGGTGCAGCAGGCGCTGCACGTGACCACCGCCACGCGCCAGAGCCGCAAGGGCGAGATCAGCAGCTGGAAGGCGTTCGCGCCCAGCCATGCCGGCAAGCTCGCCATCGAGGCGGTGGACCGCGCCATGCGCGGCGAGGGCGCGCCCAGCCCGATCTACGAAGGCGAGGACAGCGTGATCGCCTGGATGCTGGACGGCAAGAACGCGCACTACCAGGTGCCGCTGCCCGGGCCCGGCGAGCCCAAGCGCGCGATCCTGGACACCTATACGAAGGAACACTCGGCCGAGTATCAGAGCCAGGCGTTGATCGACCTGGCGTTCCGCATGGGCAAGCAGGTCGGCAACTGGGACGACGTGGCCGACGTGCTGATTGAGACGAGCCACCACACCCACTACGTCATCGGCACAGGTGCCAACGACCCGCAGAAATTCGACCCCGAGGCCAGCCGCGAGACGCTGGACCACTCGATCATGTACATCGTGGCCGTGGCCCTGCAGGATGGCGCGTGGCACCATGTGCGCAGCTACGCGCCAGAGCGCGCGCGCCGGCCGGATACGGTGGCGCTGTGGCGCAAGATACGCACCGTGGAGGATAAGCGTTGGACAGAGCGCTACCATGCGACCGACCCGTCGGTGAAGGCGTTCGGCGGCCGCGTGATCATCACGCTGAAGGACGGACAGGTGATCTCCGACGAGATGGCGGTGGCCAACGCGCACACGCTGGGTGCGACGCCCTGGGGCCGTGCGGACTACATACGCAAGTTCCGCATGCTGACGGAAGGGCTGCTGGAGCAGGCGGAGGCGGAGCGCTTCCTGGAGGTGGTGCAGCGCCTGCCCTCGTTGCGTGCCGACGAGCTGGCGGGGCTGACGATTGCGGTGCCTTCGGGTTCGCTTCAGGCGGGGGTTGCTGGAATATTCTAAGCAGGCAAACAGTTCTTTTTTGAAAGGAAAGAACCGGAAAATTTTTGAGTCCGCTGTCGCGGACTAACCGGATAGACCCGCGACAGCGCAGACAAAAGTCTTTTGCTTCTTTTCTTCAGAAAAGAAGGCCTTGCTTACTTTCTGTGGAGCAAAGAATGAGCGAAACCCAAACCCCGAAGCCGAAGAAAAGCGTGGCCCTCTCAGGCGTGATCGCCGGCAACACCGCTTTGTGCACGGTAGGCCGAACCGGCAACGACCTGCACTACCGCGGCTACGACATACTCGACGTAGCCGAAGCCTGCGAGTTCGAGGAGATCGCCCACCTTCTCGTGCACGGACGCTTGCCCACGGAAGCCGAACTGCGCGCCTACAAGACACGCCTGCGCGCGCTTCGCGGACTGCCGGCAGCGTTGCGCGCGGCGCTGGAGCAGATACCCGCCGCCGCGCATCCGATGGACGTGATGCGCACGGCGGTCAGTCAGTTCGGCTGCGTGCTGCCGGAAAAGGAGGATCATAACGTGGCCGGTGCGCGGGAGATCGCGGACCGGCTGATGGCCAGCCTGGGTTCGGTGCTGCTGTACTGGTGGCATTTCTCGCAAAACGGCAAACGGATAGAGGTGGAGACGGACGACGACAGCATCGCCGCGCATTTCCTGCATCTGCTGCACGGGCGCGCGCCGTCGGCGCTGCATGTGCGTGCGATGCAGACAAGCCTGGTGCTGTATGCGGAGCACGAGTTCAACGCCTCGACGTTCGCCGCGCGCGTGATCGCGGGGACAGGGTCGGACATGTACTCGGCGATCACCGGCGGCATTGCCGCCTTGCGTGGGCCCAAGCATGGCGGGGCGAACGAGGCGGCGCTGGAGATACAGCAGCGCTACATCTCGCCGGACGAGGCGGAGGCGGACATACGCGCGCGCGTGGCCAGCAAGGAGGTGGTGATCGGGTTTGGCCATCCGGTCTATACGGTGAGCGATCCACGCAACGTGGTGATCAAGTCGGTGGCGAGAAGGCTCAGCGAGGATGCGGGGAGCACCGGGTTGTTCGCGGTCGCCGAACGGCTGGAAAGCGTGATGTGGGATTTGAAGAAGATGTTTCCCAACCTTGACTGGTTCAGTGCCGTCAGCTACCGCATGATGGGCGTGCCGACGGCGATGTTCACGCCGCTGTTCGTCATCTCGCGCACCAGCGGCTGGGCCGCGCACGTGATCGAGCAGCGCCAGGACGGCAAGATCATCCGGCCGACCGCCAATTACGTGGGGCCTGAGGATCTGACGTTCGTGCCGCTCGCCGGGCGCAAGGTGGCGGCATGACCTACCTGGTCGGCGCCGAACTGTCCGACACGCCGGCCGGCGCGCGGTTTCGCGCCCTGCTGGCGCAGCCTGGCATACTGCAATTGCCCGGCGCGCATAACGGCCAGGCGGCGCTGCAGGCGCGCGCGGCCGGTTTCTCCGGTGTCTACCTGTCCGGTGCCGCCATGTCGGCCTCGATGGGCCTGCCGGATCTTGGCGTGATCACCGTGGAGGACGTGTGTTTCTTCGTCCGCCAGGTGGCGCGCGCGTCCGGCTTGCCGGTCCTGGTGGATGGCGACACCGGCTACGGCGAAGCGCTGAACGTGATGCACATGGTGCGCAGCTTCGAGGATGCGGGCGCGGCCGCGGTGCATCTGGAAGACCAGCTGCTGCCGAAGAAATGCGGCCACCTGAACGACAAGCGCCTGGCGGACCCGCGCGACATGGCCGCCAAGGTGGCCGCCGCCGTGCGCGCCCGCCGGCATCTGTTTGTCATGGCACGCACGGACGCCGCGGCCAGCGAGGGCCTGGATGGTGCCATCGCGCGGGCGAAAATCTACGTGGAAGCAGGCGCCGACGCCATCTTCCCCGAGGCGCTGAACACGGCGGAGATGTTCCGCGCTTTTGCCGCTGCCATGCCGGGTGTCCCGCTGCTTGCCAACATGACGGAGTTCGGCCGCACGCCGTTCTTCACGTCGGCCGAGTTCGAGGCGCTCGGGTACCGTATGGTGATCTGGCCGGTGAGTTCGCTGCGCGTGGCGAACAAGGCCCAGGGAGAGCTGTACGCGGCGATCATGCGCGATGGCGGCACGCACGGCATGATCGAGCAGATGCAAACGCGCGCGGAGCTTTACGCGACGATCGATCTGGCCGCGTATGAGGCGCTGGATGCAAGCATCGCGAAGACGGTGGTGCCGGAGGGTATGCCGCAGCGGTGAGCGCGCGGCGCTTCTCACCGAGGGCGCCTGGTGAGGCAACGCAACCGGATTACTACCGGCTGCCTTGAATCGACTCTCGGGCAAGCAAGTAAGGCCTTCTTTTTTGCAAAGAAGAAGCAAGCGGCCTGCAACGGTCGCTCTCAAAGCCTGTCGATATCAGGGCGCGCATCGCGAAGCCGTATGCTTCAACGTTCCGCGACAGCGCAGACATAAGCTTTTTGCTTCTTTTTCTCGAAGAAGACCTTGCTTCCTTGCAGCCACGACCGAACGGGTCAGAATTCGAAACCTCTAGCCCTCACCGCAGGTAGTTCACCTTCAGCACCACCAGCCAGGGATAGCGCGCATCCAGCACGTGCCCGTCCGCTCCCGTCAGCAGCCCGGTGTCGGACACCGGGACATGCTTCATCGTAACCGCATCATCAACGTTGCCGCCCACCACGCTCAGCGAACCGGACGCCACCAGCACCACGATGTCGCAATGCGCGGGAAACGATGCCGCCGTCGGCAGGTCCGCGAAGCGCAACCCTGCCGAGCGGCCACGCCCCATGCAGATGATGTCGCCCAGCTGAGGTGCGTAAGTCTGCGGCGCGTAGGCGCGCAGCACGCTCGTGGTGCCGGAGACCGCGGCATTCATGTAAGTGGAGTGGTTTGGCGAGTAGGGAAAATCCCCGCCCGCGCCGGCAATCCGCATGACGTAAGATATGAACGCCGCGGACCACGCGAACTCCGAGTCGCGCCTGGCCTCGAACTCGGTGCCGTCGGCGTCATGCCTGCCGGTCCAGGCGGCTTCGCGCTCCTCAGGCGCCTGGCCGATCCACCAATATTCGCCCACCCGCTCCCACAGCCCTGGCTCGCGCTCCGGCTTCTGATCTGGCGGCGGGATGGGACGCGTCTCGGGCGGGTCGTCGTCCACCGGCTGGCCGAACAGGCGCCACTCGCGCAGGGCGATCGCCACCGCATCGGCGCGGCTGAACGGCTCCCAGGCGTTGGCCGCGAAGGGGGGCACGTGGCCGTCTATCACCTGCGGGCCGTGGCTCTTCGGCAGCTGGACGATCGGGGTTGTGGCGCCGGTTTTCGGCTTCTGCGGCGTGGCGCAGGAAGCGGCAAGAAGGCAGGCCAGCAAGCAGTGCTTTTCTGAAAAAAGCCAAAAACCTTTTCCTCCCTGCCGGCGGCTGCCGAAGCGGCCGCCGACAGTGCGTAGAAGTTTCTGGCTTCTTTTCAGAAAAGACGGCCCGCCTCGCCTAGCATCTCGTCTTGGACGGCTTGGGGTCATAGCCGGCCAGTCCGGGCACGCCGTAGCCGGGCATCACCAGGTTCTCCAGATCCTCCGCTTCCGGGTCCCGGCCGAACCATTGCTTCGACAGGCGCGCCACCGTGCCGTCCATCTTCAAGCACCGTAGGGCGTCCTCCATCTCGTCGCGCAGTTCCGTGTCGGATCGCCGTACCGCCGCGCTCTGGTGCGTGCGCGTTTCCGGCAACGGCAGGGCCGTGATGTAGTTCGCATTCTGCGCCGCGGCATAGCCCTGCACCGGGCTGCCGGACAGGCTGGCGTCGGCCTGGTTGTCGATCACCGCCTGCGCCGCACCGGCGCTGCTGGAGACCGGCAGCACGGTGAAGCCATAGCGCTGCGCGTTGCGGTTGGCCCACTCGGCGTAGGCGCTGCCGCCGCGCACCGCCAGCCGGCGGCCACGCAAGTCCGACAGGACGGCCAGGTGATCGCCGCGCCGCACGCCGAACTGGTATTCGGACCAGGCGTAGCCCTCCAGCAGGAGCATGTCCCCGGCGCGCTCCGGCGTAGCGGAGATGGGCCCGGGAAGCACGTCGTAACGGGCGTGCAACAGGCCGTCGTACAGGGCCGGCTGCAAGGCGGTGCTGAACTCGATGGGCCGCTGCATGCGGGCAGCCATCTGCCGGAACAGGTCGACGGTGAAGCCGGTCAGCGCGCCGTGCGCGTCCTTCATCACGTAAGGCGGCGCGTCGTCCAGCACGCCGGCGCGCAACGGCGGCCCGGCGGCGGCGGCCAGCTTCGCGGCGGTCAGCCCGAGCAGCAGGGCAAATCGTAACAGGCGCATGGGCAGCCTCGCGGAAAGGGCGGTCATTGGTCGCGCAACAACCCGGCCGGCCGCACGCGCAGCGCCGCCGCGGTGCCCGCATAGCCGAAAACCAGCATAAGCGCCACGCAGCCGCCCACGGTCAGCGCCAGTGTGCCGGGCAAGAACAGCCAGGGCGCCTGCAGCAGAAACCGCGTCACCGCCCAGCTTGCCAGCGTGCCCAGCAGGCAGGCGATCAGGCCTGCGGCCATCCCTATGGCGCCGAACTCCACCATCCAGGCCGCGCGTATCTGCCCGCTGGTGGCGCCGAGCGTGCGCAGCACCACCGCGTCCGCGATCCGCCGCCGCTGCCCGGCCG
>CAHJWU010000131.1 GCA_903643085.1 Rhodospirillales bacterium | reverse complement strand
CAGACGCCGTCCTGCTCACCAGGCCTTGTGCGCGGCACGCGCCCAGTTGCATCGCCCGCCGAATTGGTGTCTCTGCCGCACTCCGGGCCGCAAGGCCCAGGCCAGAGGCGCCTGTAGCTCAACTGGTTAGAGCGGGCCGCTCATAATGGCTAGGTTGCGGGTTCAAGTCCTGCCGGGCGCATTCGCCGCGATATCGAAGCCGGGCGCGGGTCCGGCCCTCCCGCCATCCGGATCACCTCGCCGCAGGATCAACGCAGGCCGTCAAAAGGCGCTGCCCGCCCCACGACCACCCAGAGCGGATCACCCGCCGCCGGCACATGGCTCCGCGCTCCCACCCCCACGAATCCTGCCTCCTGCATGTAAGCCGCCACCAGGCGTTGCTGGTCCGCTCCGCCCAGCGCCCGCCAGATCGCCACCGCCTTGGTGGGAAAACACCGGTTGGAGAACGACACCACGAACGGCGCTCCCGGCCGCAGCACGCGCGCCACCTCCCGGAACACCGCCACGGGCTGCTGCAGGTACTGCACGGACACGCAGTCGCACGCCGCGTCGAAGCTCGCACCGCCGAGCGGCAGGCCTGGGCCGGCGTTGAGATCCTGCACGAACCACCGGGTCAGCCGCTGATTGCCCGCCAGCTCCGCCGCGTTCATCCCGTGCCCGACCACGCTTGCGTAGGCCACGTCCGCCGGCAAATGGCTGATCCAGCTGCTCTGCAGGTCCAGTATGTCGCCGCCCGCCGGCAACAGCTCCCGGTAGACCGCGGTCACCGCGCCGATGGCGCCGGCATCTATGTGCGCCACGAAGCGCGGCTGCTCGTAGAACAGGCTGTCCGGCGAGGGATCTGCCTTGTCGAACAGTGCCGGGTCCAGGTTCGATATGCGGTTCATGTTGGGAGATGTCGGGCGGAACACGAAGCAAGGAAGGCCTTCTTCTTTGAAAAGAAGAAGCAAGAAACTTTTGACTCCGCTGTCGCGGACCTGTCCGGCGAATTTTTCTAAAAAGGACTGCTTTCCGCTTTCCTTGCCCCGCAAGCCGCGCGCCTTTAGAGACCACCCTCCCCGCCCAGCCGTTGGAGCCCCGCCATGGCCGCCTACCAGTATGTCTACGTCATGAAGGACCTCACCAAGTCCTACCCGGGCGGCCGCGAGGTCTTCAAAGGCATCACCCTCTCCTTCCTGCCTGGCGTGAAGATCGGCGTGCTCGGCGTCAACGGCGCCGGTAAATCCACGCTGATGAAGATCATCGCCGGCATCGAGACCGAGTATGGCGGCGAGGCTTTCGCGGCCGAGGGCGCCCGCGTCGGCTATCTCAGCCAGGAGCCGTATCTGGACCCCGCCAAGACGGTGGCGGAGAACGTCGCCGAAGCGTTCGGCCCGTTGCAGGCCGCGCTCACCCGCTTCAACGCGATTTCCGACCGGTTCGCGGAGCCGATGGAGGATGCCGAGATGGAGTCGCTGCTGGCAGAACAGGCCACGCTGCAGGAGAAGATCGACGCCGAAGACGGCTGGGACCTGGACCGCCGCATAGAGATCGCGCTGGACGCGCTGCGCTGCCCGCCGCCTGACGCCAACGTGACGAAGCTCTCCGGCGGCGAGCGCCGGCGCGTGGCGCTGTGCCGCCTGCTGCTGGAGAAGCCGGACCTGCTGCTGCTCGACGAGCCGACCAACCACCTGGACGCGGAATCCGTCTCCTGGCTGGAGAAGACGCTGCGCGACTACGAAGGCACCGTCATGGTCGTCACCCACGACCGCTACTTCCTGGACAACGTCACCAACTGGATACTGGAGATCGAACGCGGCCGCGGCTATCCGTTCGAGGGCAACTACTCGAGCTGGCTGGAACAGAAACGCAAGCGCCTGCAGCAGGAAGAAAAGGAAGAGAGCTCGCGCCAGCGCGCGCTTGCCGGCGAGCTGGAATGGATACGCGCGAGCCCCAAGGCGCGCCAGACAAAGAGCAAGGCGCGCATCGCCAAATACGAGGAGATGCAGGCGAAATCGGCAGAACTCGCAACCAGCACGGCCGAGATCGTCATCGCCCCGCCGCCGCGCCTGGGCGGCACCGTCATCGTCGCCGACCAGCTGCGCAAGGCGTACGGCAACCGCCTGCTCATCGACGACCTGAACTTCAAGCTTCCGCCAGGCGGCATCGTCGGCGTGATCGGCCCGAATGGCGCCGGCAAGACCACGCTGTTCCGCATGATAACCGGGCAGGAGGCGCCCGACACAGGCGATCTGCGCGTCGGCGACACCGTCAGGCTCGGCTACGTGGACCAGAGTCGCGACGATCTGGACGGCGAGAAGACCGTCTGGGAAGAAATCAGCGGCGGCACGGACGTGATCTACATAGGCAAGCGCGCGGTCCCGTCGCGCGCCTATGTCGGCGCCTTCAACTTCAAGGGCAGTGACCAGCAGAAGCGCGTCGGCATCCTGTCCGGCGGCGAGCGCAACCGCGTGCACCTGGCGAAGATGCTGAAGAAGGAAAGCAACGTCATCCTGCTCGACGAGCCGACCAACGACCTGGACGTGGACACGTTGCGCGCGCTGGAAGAGGCGATCGCCGAGTTCGCCGGCTGCTGCGTGATCATCAGCCATGACCGCTGGTTCCTCGATCGCCTGGCCACGCACATATTGGCGTTCGAGGGGGACAGCCACGTCGAGTGGTTCGAGGGGAACTTCCAGGCCTACGAGGAGGACAAGCGACGCCGGCTTGGCGCTGACGCCACCGAACCGCACAGGATCAAGTATCGGCCGCTCGCCAGGTAGGCAGGCCAAAAAACTTTTGCTCCCTGGCGGCGACCCATCAGACAGGTCCGCGACAGCGGAGCAAAAGTCTTTTGCTTCTTTTCTTCAGAGAAGGCCTTTCTTGCTTTCCCCCGCCTGACCATGGCCCTGATCCAAACCGCCAGGCTGAGACTCGAGCCCGTTCAGGGCCAGGACCTGGATGCGCTGGTCGCGCTCAAAGCCGATCCGCTGGTGTACGGCCAGATGCTGGGCGGCGTGCGCTCCGCCTGGCAGGTGCTGGAGGAACTCGCCGAAGACCGGGCTTTCTGGTCCGCGCACCGCATCGGCATGTTCGCCATACGCGAGGACGGCATCTTCCAAGGCACCACCGGCATACACGACCGGCCGGACGGCCGCGGACTGGCGTTGCGCTTCGCGGTCTGGCCGGAAGCGCGCGGCCGTGGGCTGGCGCGCGAAGCCGCCTCCGCCGCCTTGCGCTACGCGCAGGATCGCATAGGCGTGCCGCGTGTCATCGCCGTCGCGCGCGCGGAGAATTTCGGCTCCCGCATGGTGCTGGGCTCGATCGGCATGCGGGAATGCGACGTGTTCCTGCGCGATGGGCATGTGATGCTGGTGTACGAGAGCCTGGCCTGAGCAGGAAAGGCCGTCGTCGGAAGGAAGCCTGTGCTGCCGCGGATTTTCCCACAAGGCGCGACAGCGGAGTCAAAAGTTTTTTGCTTCTTTTTTTCAAAAAAGAAGGCTTCCTGTCTTCCTGCGAGCCGCGCCACACAGGACAGCACGTCATGATCAACCGCCCAGCCCTTGCCGCCGCGCTCGGCCTCACGATGACCGTCGCTGCCGCGGCCCAGACGCCCGTTCAGATCACCGACCGCGCCGCCATCGCGCAGGTTCTGCAGACCAGTGCCGCGGACTGGTCCCGCGGCAATTTGGCCGCTTTCATGAGCAGCTACGAGAACGCCCCGGAGACCGCCTTTGTCACGCCGCAAGGCCTGATCAAGGGCTACGGCACCCTGGCATCCCGCTACGCCGCAAATTACGCGTCAGGCAAGAGGATGGGCGAGCTCTCCCTCTCCGTTCTGGATGGCAGGCCGTTGTCCGCGGAGTACGTCCTCGTCACCGGCCGCTTTGCGCTTGCCCGCCCCGCTTCCGATGGCGGCAACCGCTCCGGGATATTCACCCTGCTGATGCACCGCACCGCGGCAGGGTGGCGCATCGCCTACGATCACACGTCCTAGGCAGGCAACCCTGTCCGGGGCGGACCGGAAGGCCTTTCCGGACTAGCCGGCGTTATCCAACTGCCGCTGCAGCGCACTCAACAGCTCCGGTATCGAATCACCATGCCGCGAGAGGAAACTCGCATAGTCGCTACGCTGCGTGAGACGCAGGCTCGTCCCCTCCGCCACCACGTCCACCACCTTCATCGACCCGGCAGCGCCTTCAACCACCCACTGCACGTTGACAGTCGGCTGGTTCGCCCGCGCGATCGACGTGCCGACGAGCGTGTTGTCCCCCTGCGGGCTCTCGCCATGCAGGACGTAGCTCACGCCGGCATACTCGCCCAGATGCCCCGCAATGGTGTTCAGCAGCACGCGGTGGAAGATCGTCGTGTACTGTGCCTGCTGCTCCGGCGTGGCCGTGTTCCAGAACCGTCCCAGGCAGAAACGCGCGATGCGCGGCACGTCCACGTTCCTGTCGATCACCGGGCCCAGTGCGGCCTTCTTGGTGGCGTAAGGCTGGGAGCCGTTCACGATGCTCACCAGCTCGTCGGCAAAACTGCGCACGAAGCCGGCCGCCTGGGTGCCCTGTGCCCGGACGGGCACCAGCGCGCTGGTCGCCAGCAGGAAAGCCGCCGCATTTGACAGCATCAGGAAGCTGCGTCGCGTGGTCGTCATCGGCATGAGCGGACTCCAATTGGTAGCGCACCGGTCGTCAAAGGCTGAAGGCTAAACCCGAAGCAGGCTTCTCTTGCCGCTCTCTACTGCGCCACCCAGGCCGGCGTCGTCGCCGCCTTGTCATGCCGGGACGCGTCGATCTGGCTCTGCAGGTTCTGCCTGTACAGGCTGCGGAACGTGGCGTAAGGATCCAGCGCACCCTTCTTCACCGCGTCCAGGTCCGCCAGGTGCCTGGACCGCACGTCGAGCAGTGCTATGCCGTAGCGTGCCCAGTTGAACGTCTTCAGCCCATAGCCGTGCGGCACGTAGGTGAACGGATCGAGCGCGCTGTCGATCCCGAAACCCGTCGCGTCGCGCGGACTGCTCGGCCCAAGCAGCGGCAGATACAGATAAGGCCCGCTCGGCACGCCCCACAGCGCCAGCGTCACCGCGAAACTCGTGGCGTGCGCCGGATACCCCAGGCCGCTCGCCACGTCGAACACGCCCAGACCGCCGGCTGTCGAATTGATCAGGAAGCGCATGAAGGTGTCGCCGGCAAAGCGCGGGTTGGCCTGGCTCACGTCGTCTGCGAACAGCACCGGGCTGGAGAGGTTTGCCAGCACGTTGTGCACCCCGGTCCGCACCGGTGCCGGCACCACATAGACGTAGCCTTCGGCGGCCGGCTTGAACGAGTAGCGGTCGATCGCGTCGCTGACCCTGTAGGAGAACCGGTTCGCCGGCTCGTAGGGATCGTTCGTCTGCTCGAAATCCGCCGTCGCCTCCTTGTCGCTCGCCGGAGGCTTCGTGGCGCATCCCGATAGCCCGAGTGCGGCCGTGACCAACAGAAGCGCCAAACGTTTGGGCATGGGAAATCCTCGACCGGTTAACCCAAGACTGGCAGCAGGCGCCCATGGCACGAGACGCCAGTCGGTTCCAGGTATGTAGCATCTGACGCAGGCAAGGCAACGCGTTGCCCGACAGGCGGTTTCGGCACCCACACAGCCCTTGCAGTCTGCCCGCCCAAGGCTTCATCAATCTCCCATGGACATGCTGCCCGCACAACCGCCCTCCGCCACGCTGGAGCGCTGGCTCACCGGCCCGCGTTTCGCACGCCTGCCGGCGCGCACCGCCAGGGACGCGGCGCCCGCCCTCAGCTTCGAGTTCTTCCCCCCCAAGACGGAGGCGCTCGAGGCCCAGCTCTGGTCCTGCGTACGACGGCTCGAACCCCTGTGCCCGCGTTTCGTCTCCGTCACCTACGGCGCCGGCGGCTCCACGCAGGCGCGCACACACGCCACCGTGGAACGCATCGTACGCGAAACCAGCCTCACCCCGGCCGCGCACCTCACCTGCGTCGGCGCCCCGCGCGGCGAGGTGGACGACGTGGCCCGCGCTTACTGGGACGCCGGCGTGCGCCACATCGTGGCCCTGCGCGGCGACGCGCCGAACATGGGCACCTACGAGCCCCATCCCGGCGGCTACGAATACGCGTCCGACCTGGTGGCCGGCCTGCGCCGCGTCGCCGATTTCGAGATCACGGTGGCGGCCTACCCTGAAACCCACCCGACCGCGCTGCACCCCGATTCGGACCTGGACAACCTCAGGCGCAAGCTGGACGCCGGCGCCGTCCGCGCCATCACCCAGTATTTTTTCGATGCCGACGTGTTCCTGCGCTTCCTGGACCGGTGCCTGGCCGCCGGCGTCACCGCCCCGATCGTGCCCGCCATCATGCCGGTCAGCAACTTCGCCCAGGCGCAGAAATTCAGCGCCGCCTGTGGCGCGTCCGTGCCGGACTGGATGATCAGCCTGTTCGAAGGCACCGATGACGATCCCGAAACCCGCCGCGTGGTGGCCGCCGTCATCGCCGCCGAGCAGGTGCGCGTGCTGCAGGCGAACGGCGTGGACGAGTTCCATTTCATCACGCTGAACCGGCCTGATCTCACGTATTCGATCGCGCATGTGCTGGGTGTGCGGCCCGGGAAGTGAGCAGTCCTGTTTTGTAAACAGGATCGAAAGACGCCCGTCAGGCAGCCTGCAGGAACACGCCGCTGCCCGCATTGCCGCTGACGAAATCAACCCCCTCCGCGCGAAGCTGACGCGCAAGCGCCGCGCCATCGACGTGGCGCACCAGCAGGCGCGCACGTTTCAGATGCAGCCCGAGCGCGAACCGGCCCAGCCGTGCCACCGGCAGGGTGTCTCCCAGCGCCCGGCTGCTCACCGTGACGATGGGCGAAGGCAGGAGCGACAGGTCGAAGCGCGGGATGTCCAGGTCGCTCACGTCTATCCCCATCGCCGCGCAGTACGGCTGCAACCGTGTCATCGCATCCTGCACCCGGCTGACATGAATCGTTTTCGGGACGTCCGCCAGGATGATGACCAGGCGGGCGGCCAGGCGGCCTTCCACCCCCTGCAGCATGCCGAGCAGGCGCTCGGTTCCCGGCTTCGTGTCGAAGGCCGAGAAGCTCATCCGCATGAAAAGCTGCTCGGCGGACGAACTCTCCAGCTGGTCCGCCTGCGCCACCAGGCCCTGCAGCGCGAGGTCGTCGTAGCTGCTTTGCGGCGACAGGCCGGCCGCCCGGCTGGTGGCGGAATCCGCGTCCACGAACCAGCCGACGACGTGCCCGCGCTGACACGCCTGCACCATCTCGAGGCTGCACCCCGGCAGGACCGCCATGCGGCGCCCGGGCCTCGCGCCCTCGTCCAGGCTCGCCAGCGCACACTCCACCGCCTGTGGTGACGCTGGCGCCGGCAAGGCCGCCGTCATGCTGGCCATCTCCACGGCGGAAGCATCCTCGCCGGCGCCCGTGAGCGCGCTTGCGATCTCCTTCATCATGCGCGCGCAGCGTTCGTTGGCCTGCAGCTCGGTGGCCTCGCCGAAGCCGATGACGAAGCCCATGTCCGGCGTGATCCTCAGGCTGTCCGCAGGCTCGAGATGCTGGCGTATCACCTGCTCGCCCGTCTGCATCGCCAGGCTCGCCAGCCTCTCCCAGTCCTCGCCCAGCAGCGTGCGCAGGTCTTCCAGGCGTATGAACCGGAGCTTGCCGGCGACCTGGAGCTGTTCGCCGTCCGGCGCGCCCTCCACGGTGAGAACCCGGAACTGCCGCAGCTCGGCCTGCGGCGCGCAGCTGAGGAGGATCCTGCTGGCCACCTCGCTGCCATCGCCGCGCAGCAAGGTCGTGGCGATCGGGCGCAGGGAGAGCTGCCCCGCGTTGCCCGCCAGGGCCACGGCCCTGGCGAGGAAGCCCGGCCGGTCCTGTGCCACGAGCAACTGCTCGAAACCCCGGCCGGCGAGCGCGCCCGGCCGCTGGCCCGAAAACTGGTCGAAGCTCGGGTTGCACATCACGATCCGCCCGTCCGTGGTGATGATAGCAACCGGTGTCGCCACCACCTTGAACACGGTCGCCAGCAGGCCCTGTATGGACTTTTCCTGTTCGGCCTCCTGCTTCGTGCGGCTGAGATCGCGACCCAGCACCGCGCGCTGCTGCTCGGCCACCTGCCGCTCGGCCGCGGATTTCTGCTCCGTATCGAACACCCGGGCCGCCTGCGCCATCAGCCTTACGTCCGCGGACGCCACCACCAGGGCGGTCGCCAGCAGCGCCAGCGTCACGCCCGCAACCGCCACCGCCAGCGGCCCTGTCTGCAGGCCCTCCACGGTCTTGGCCCACGGCTCCGGCTGGAACACGGCGGC
>CAHJWU010000130.1 GCA_903643085.1 Rhodospirillales bacterium | reverse complement strand
CACCAGGCGCCGCCCCTGCCCCAGGTGCTGCCCCGGGTGCTGCGCCGGCCGACGCCACCGCGGCCCCGGGCGCGCCCAGCGCCACGGACAACGGCAACGGCACCGAGTCCGTCGAGAACCCCTACGGCCTGTCCGCCCTGTGGAAGACCGGCGACTACATTAGCAAGACCGTGCTGGTCCTGCTCGCGATCATGTCGCTGGGCACCTGGTACATCATGATCACCAAGTACATCGAGCAGGGTAACCTGTTCCGCGCCAGCCGTAACGCGGCCAAGGATTTCTGGTCGACCACCTCGGTGCGCGAGGGCGTCAAGCGCCTCAAGCCCGCGAGCCCGTTCCGCTACATCGCCGAAAACGGCATCAACGCCAGCGAGCACCACGAGGGCGCGCTGACCGACAGCATCGACCTGCACACCTGGGTGACAATGAGCATACAGCGTGCCCAGGAAACCATCGCTTCGCGTCTGCAGGGCGGCCTGGCCTTCCTGGCGACCGTGGGCTCCACCGCACCGTTCGTTGGCCTGTTCGGCACCGTGTGGGGTATCTATCACGCGCTGACCGCCATCGGCATCGCCGGCCAGGCTTCCATCGACAAGGTGGCGGGCCCGGTGGGCGAGGCGCTGATCATGACCGCGATCGGCCTGGCCACCGCCGTGCCCGCCGTGCTCGGCTACAACTTCCTGGTACGCCGCAACAAGGCGGCCGCCGAGAAGGTGCGCAACTTCAGCTCGGACCTGCACTCCATCCTGCTGTCCGGCACGCGCGTGAGTGTGGCTGCCAACACGATCAGCAACACAGCCAAGGTCGCCTGACACCATGTCGATGAACGTCGGCCCGTCCGAGGGCGAAGACGAAGTCGTGTCGGCCATCAACACCACGCCCCTTGTGGACGTGATGTTGGTGCTGCTGATCATCTTTCTGATCACCATCCCCGTGGTGACGCACACCGTTCCGGTGGCGTTGCCCAAGGACCGCAACCAGCCGACCCAGACCAAGCCGGAGAACGTCATCCTCTCCATCAACAAGGATGGCGACACGTTCTGGAACCAGAAGCTGGTGCCGGACACCACGGCGCTGGTGAACATGCTGAAGAAGGAGGCGGTGAAGGAGCCGCAGCCCGAGGTTCACATACGCGCCGACCAGGACGGCCGCTACGAGTTCGTCGGCCGCGTGGTCGTGGCGTTGCAGCGGGCCGGCATCTACAAGATCGCCTTCATCACCGAACCGCCGCCCGGCAACGGGAGCTGAGGAGACCACGCCATGGCCATGAGCATGCCGACCGGCGGCGACAGCGACGAACTCGACGTCGTCGTCGACATGAACACCACGCCGCTGATCGACGTGATGCTGGTGTTGCTGATCATGCTGATCATCACCATTCCGATACAGACGCACGCGGTGAAACTGGACCTGCCGGCTGGCAACCCACCCCCGCCGCCGGTGCCGCCCGTCGTCGTCACCATAGACGTGGATTTCGACGGCACGATCCTGTGGAACAGCGAGGCGGTGCCTGACGAGGCTTCGTTGCGCGCGCACATGAAGGAGGCCGCCAAGACGGACCCGCAGCCCGAAGTGCACCTCAATCCGAACAAGCTCGCACCGTACAGGTATGTGGCCCACGTGATGGCGGACGCGCAGCGCCTGGGCCTGCAGCGTCTGGGGCTGGTCGGCAACGAGCAGTTCCTCACCCAGTAAGGCGTTCCTTCTTGAAGAGAAGCAGAAAACTTCTGCTTTGCCGCTGCGGACTCGCGGACTAGCTCCGCGGCAGCGCAGTCAGAAGTTTTTTGGTTCTCTTCGACAAAGAACAGCTTCCTTTCTCCCTTCGACCACGCAAAAGGCGACCCCGACGATGACGCATTTCCTCGCACGTGCGGCCCTTTCGGCTGCCCTCCTGGGCGCCTGTGGCACCGCCGCGGCCCAGGAGGCGCTGCGCCCCGAAGTCGGCAAGCCGCTCGCCCGCGCCAAGCAGCTTCTCGCCGGCCATCAATACGGCCCCGCTTTGGCGCAGGTGAACGCCGCCGCCGCCGTGCGTGGCCTGACCGCGAACGAAAGCTTCATCGTCCAGGAGATGCGCGGCGCCATCGCCCAGCAATCCGGGCAGGTGGCGCTGGCCGCCAAAACCTACGCGGACATGCTGGCCAGCGGTCGCGTGCCCGCCGCCGAGCAGCCCAAACTGTACATGGCAGAGGCCAGCATGGCCTATCAGATGAAGAACTACCCGAACGTGGTGGCCTGGACGCAGAAATACCTGCACGCCGGCGGCCGCGCGCCGGAGATGAACATGCTGCTCATCCAGGCCTATTACCTGCAGGGCGACTACCCGAACGCCGCCAGGCTGCAAACCGCGCAGATCGCCGCGATGCAGAAGGCAGGCCAGCGCCCGACCGAACAGGAATTGCAACTTCTGGCCCGTAGCCAGGAAGAAATGCACGACACGCTCGGCTTCGGCAACACGATGACCCTGCTCGTCACGTATTACCCCAAGCCGGATTACTGGCAGAACCTGATACACAGCGCGCAGACGCGGCCGGGCTTCAACAGCCGCCTGCAGCTCGACGTCGACCGGTTCCAGATGGCCATCGGCCTGATCACCAAGCCCGCCGACCTGATGGACATGACCGAGCTCGCCCTGCAGGTGCCGCTGCCTGGCGAGGCAAAGGCGATAGTGGATCGCGGGTTCGCGTCGGGCGCCCTGGGCACCGGGCCCGAAGCCGCGCGCCAGCAGCGCCTGCGCGCGCTGGTGGACAAGGTGTATGCCGACGAGCAGCCCAAGCTCGCCGGCCGCGAAGCCGAGGCGCAGGCCGCGCATGACGGCAACGCGCTCGTGGCGCTGGGTGACGAATATGCCAGTTACGGCCAGTATGATCGCGGCATTGCGCTGATGCTGGCCGGCATCAGGAAGGCGGCGCTCCGGCACCCGGACGATGCAAAGCTGCATCTTGGCCTGGCCTACCTGCATGCGGGCCGCAAGCCCGATGCGGTCCGGGTGTTTCGCACCGTAGGCGGAACGGAAGGGGCGGCGGAAATCGCGCGGCTGTGGATTCTGCAGTCCGGCACTACAAAGTAGCAGAACGCGACGACGGTGGCGCACTGTCCAGCCCTACAGTCAGCGCCATAGTTTACCGCCACGCCGAAGGCAGATCGTGCGCACGCGAGTGTCCGGCGGCGCCTCTGCGCGTGCGTGGCACCTACTGTGGCAATGTGATCACTAATATTTCCTGTCGGTCAGGTGGTGCAGCATTATTGTTGTGCTGCGCTGCCGCATCCCTGCACAGTTTCGGCCGCGGCACGCAATAGCGCGCCGGCGACACACGGCTTGTGGCCGTGAGACAGCGGGGATTACATGGCTCGACACTCTGCAAATTTCAGGCGGCACCTCATGCTTGCTGCCGCTTGCGGATTGGTGACGAGTCTGGTGCCGGGCCTGCGCGCGGCCGCGCAAAGTGCCGGACCTGTGCAGTTGGCGCAGGCTGGGGTGACGACTCCCACGCCAGGCAACGCCTCGACCGTGGAGCCGAAATCGGGAACCAACGGCCAGGCAATACCGCCGTCCGTCAGCAGGAGCGCGCCCGAGTCGATCCTGGTGACCGCCGCCAGACGCCTGCAGAAAGAAAAGAACTCTCCCTCCGCGGTGACCGAGCTGGGCTCAGCGCAGATTGCCGCAACCGGTGTTGCCGGCAGCCCGGGCACGCTGCTGCGCCAGGCGCCTTCGGTCTACGTCTATTCCGAAGGCCTGGGTGACAACGCGCCGGAACTGACCGTGCGCGGCGTGCGCGGGCTGGAGATCGCCACCACGCTGGACGACATCCCGACCCAGGATCTGGAGTCGCCGCAATCCTCGTATCTGGCGAACAATCTGGGCGGCGTGTTCACTCTGAGCCAGATCAGCGGCGTGTCGATCTATCCCGGCGTGGCCTATCCGGACAAGAACACGTTCGGCACCATCGGCGGCACGATCGCCTACCAGACCAAGCGGCCGTCCAACGACGCCTATATCGACCTGACCGGCTCGATCGGTTCGTACGGCACCTACAAAGAGGGTTTCGAGCTCAATTCCGGTTCGTACGACAGCCCGCTGGGCACCGGCGACAACGCGGTGAAGCTGCTGATCCAGTATAACAACTTGCAGACGCAGGGCTTCATAGACGGCACGCCGAACCGCGAGAACGAGGTCTATGCCGCGTTCGACAAGCCCTACAACGACGGTCTGTCGAAGTTCCAGGCGACGTTCATCTACAACACGGCGAATGGCCTGATCGAGAACGAACCCGTGCCGACGCCGTATCTCGACAGGAACGGCCGGTTCAGCAACTATCCGACCACCCTCGATTTCGCGCAGCAGAAAAACGACTTCGGCACGATCCTTCTGAAGGACGAGACCTACGTCAACGACTACCTGAGCGCTGGTGTCTCGGGTTTCTACATCCACAACGACCAGCAGCTGGAGACCTACAGCTCGCCGTTGCTGAACCTGCCGGACGGCGAGGCGGGGCCGCTGACCGTGGGCGGCGCCTCACCGTTCATCAACAACCCCGCCGGTTTCGGCGAGGGCGGGCTGTACGGGCCGGCGGTGGGCGGGCTGTTCAACGGCGCGCCGCTCGGCATCTACGGCGGCGGTTACGGCGGCTATTTCTACGGCATAGGAAACCGCTACAACCCCGCGCAGTACTACAACAATCCGAAGGCCTGCCCCGCTTCCATCATCGCGGCCTATGGCGGCGCGGGTAACACACCTTGCGGACTGAACGACCAGATCACCGGAAGCTCTTCGGACACCTACGGCGTGGAACCGCGCATCACGATCCTGCCGCCGCAGTTCTACGGAATCGACAACACCATAAAGATCGGCGGCATCGTGGCACATGAGAGCACGCCCACCGGATACACGTATCTGGGCGCGTTTCCGCAGACGCCGCAGGACGCGCAGAATGCCGCCAACGTGCGCGACGGCGGGACGGAGCGGACGATCTTCCAGGCCTACGCGCAGGACAAGATAGACCTCCTGGGCAACACGCTGCACATCACGCCAGGCTTCACGATCGAGGGCACGCATTCCAGCTTCAAGAGCGGCTATGTGTTCGCCAGTCCGCAATCTGCCTACCTGTCGGCAACCGGCGCCGGCGGCCCGAACGGTGCGGTAAGCGGCAACGGCACGGCGGACCAGACGGCGCTGGACCGGTACGGTCCCTACAAGGCGGTGAAGTTCGACCGCCAGTTCCTGCCGTTCTTCAACCTCAGCTACGATTTCGACAAGATCGCGCCCGTGCTGAAGGGCACGTCCGTCTATGGCAGCATAGGCAACTCGGCGCTGTTCGCACCGGTGACCGATTTCGGCCCCAACAACGCCGGGCCGCCGCCTTTCGCCTCCGTCGTGCACCTCTACGAGGTCGGGGCGAAGTACAGCGTGAGCAACCTGCTGCTCTCGATCGACTACTTCTACCAGAAGATCGACCGCGACTTCGGCTTCTTCTCATATCAGTCCGGTCCGCAGAACGGCGAATCGGTGTATTCCGATTTCGGCCAGCGCGAGACCAAGGGTTTCGAGGCGGCAGGCACGTACCAGGTGACGCCGCACATACAGCTGTTCGGCAACGTCTCCCACCTGCTGGCGAAATACCTGGTGTCCGGCTCGGCGTCGAACACGGTAGCGGAAGACCAGTACGGCACGGCGTTCAAGGGCACGCCGGAGACCGGCATTCCGGACTGGCTATCGACCTTCGGCGTGGATTACACGACGAAGAGCCTGGCGCGTGACGGCGACGCCTTCAACGCCCGCCTGACGGGCCAGTACACCGGCCACCAGTTCACCAGCTACGATCTCGGCGGCAACGACTACCTGACGGTGACCAACTACACCGGGCTGGCGCCGCTCGATTACGGCGGGTGCCCGGGAGCGGCGCCTGCGGGTTCGGTGTCCAAGCAGGCGGGCTGCCTCGCCTATTCGCGCTACAACCAGGTCACCGGCGCCACCACGTACGATCCGCATGGCGGCATCTCGCCTTTCGCCATCTTCAACCTGGACCTGAACTACACGTTGCCGACGCCGTTCCTGCCTGCGGTCAAGCGGGTGGTGTTCGACTTCAACGTGCAGAACCTGTTCAACCAGCATTACTTCCAGTATTTCTACAAGCAGATATCGCCTGGGAACTGCGGGACGTTCACGTCTGGCCCGTTCACCGGCCTGGCCAGGAACAACTATTCCTGCAGCCCGCAATTCTCCGATGGCATTCCGGGGCAGCCGTTCAGCGTGTTCTTCACCATGACGGCGCGGTTCTGAGGGGGGGGGCAAGAACGGGGCTCTGCCCCGAACCCCGCTGGGGCCTTGAGGCCCCAGACCCCCGTTTCCAAGGTGGATACAACGCATCGGTCCGATGCCAGCCCGCGCCGAGGTTGACACTTCTGCAAGCAGGAAAACCCGTCTTCCTTAAGCCCAAAAAACTCCAGTCTGCCGCCTCCTGTTCAGCTCCTTGCTTCCACAACAGGCGCAAACCGGACACGCATGCGTGGCAACAAAGTTTTCCGGTCTCTCATTCAAAGGACTGCCTGCTTTCTACGTGTCCTGCTCAACACGGGCCGGTACAACCAGAAGCGTTCCCTCACGAGAAACAGCAAACCCCTGCAGTACGGCCTGCTCAGGCCCGCAAGAACGCCAGCAGGTCGTTGTTCAGCCGGTCGCGCTCCGTGTACATCAGCGCATGCGGCGCCCCGCCATACACCTCTAGCTGCGCCTGCGGCACCAGCTTGGCCGTCTTCTCGGCGGACGCCGCCAGCGGCACCGTCGCGTCCGCGTCGCCATGCACGATCAGCGTCGGCACGCGCAGCTTGGCCAGGTCGGCGCGGAAATCCGTCTCGGAGAACGCGCGCACGCAATCCACCGTGGCCTTCGGCGAAGCCAGCAGCGCCATCTGAAACGCCCATTGCAATATCTCGCTGCTGACCGAGAAATTCAGCAGACCCGCGCCGAAGAACGTGCGGCCGAACGGCGCCAGGAAGCCGGGCCGGTCCGTCTGCAGGCCATCCACCATCTGGTCGAACACCCCGCGGTCCACGCCGTCCTCGTTGCCCGGGCCTTTCAGCAGATACGGCGTGACCGCAGACACCAGCGCCACGCGCGTGATGCGCGCCGTGCCGTGCGTGCCCACGTAGCGCGCCACCTCGCCGCCGCCCATGGAGAAGCCCACCAGCGTCACGCCGTTGAGGTCCAGCTTCTCCAGCAGCGTCGCCAGGTCGGCGGCCAGCGTGTCGTAATCGTAGCCCATCCAGGGCTGGCCGGAGCGGCCGAACCCGCGGCGGTCATAGGTGATGACGCGGTAGCCGCTCTGCGCGAGGTGGACGGACTGGTACTCCCACATGTCCGCATCGAGCGGCCACCCATGTATCAGCACGACGGGCGGCCCGCTGCCCCAGTCGTTGTAATGTATCGCTGTGCCGTCCCTGGTCTCGAAATAGGCCATGCCGTGCGTCGTCCTCTGTGGTGCGACCTGGCAACGGCCTGGCGGCTGGCGCGGTTCCAGGGCGCCGGAGCAGGCCCCGCTTGCGTCCCCGCCGCAACCCGGCCCTAAAACACGCCATGCCCACCCACACCAACCAACGCGTCTGCCTCCTGGGCGCCACCGGCACCATAGGCCGCGCCACCCGCCAAACGCTCCTACAGCGCGGCCATGACGTCGTCTGCCTGGCCCGCCTTGGCTCCGCCGCGCCCGCAACCCACACCCGGATCGTCGATTTCACCAACCCCGCCGCAATCGCCAGAGACGGCTTGCGCGGCGAGCGCTTCAACGCGATCCTCTCCTGCATGGCCTCGCGCACCGGCGCGCCGGCGGATGCCTGGGCCGTCGACCACCAGGCCCACAGCAACGTGCTGGCGGCCGCGCGGCAGGCCGGCATCCCCCATTTCGTCCTGCTCTCTGCCATCTGCGTGCAGAAGCCGCTGCTCGCCTTCCAGCACGCCAAGCTCGCCTTCGAGGCGGAGCTGCGCCGGTCCGGACTGACCTACGCGATCGTCCGCCCCACCGCCTACTTCAAGTCGCTGTCCGGCCAGCTCGCCCGCCTGCGGCGCGGCCGCCCGTTCCTCCTCTTCGGCGACGGCCGCCTCACCGCCTGCAAGCCGATCAGCGACGCGGACCTCGCCGGCTTCCTGGCGGACTGCCTGACCGACGCGGCGCTGTGCAACCGCGTGCTGCCGATCGGCGGCCCCGGCCACGCAATCACCCCGCGCGCCCAGGGCGAGGCCCTGTTCGCCCTGCCCGGCCGCCGCCCGCACTTCCGCCAGGTCCCGGTGGCGCTGCTGGACGGCATCGTCGCCACGCTGGCCGCCGCCGCC
>CAHJWU010000129.1 GCA_903643085.1 Rhodospirillales bacterium | reverse complement strand
TACGCTGCTTGGCGCGGCCACCGGGGTATGGGCCACCGCGCGCCGGCTGGTCGACCCCAGCGTGCAGGCGCTGCGCAGCGTGCCGTCGATCGCCTGGGTGCCGCTGTTCATCCTGTGGTTCGGCATCTTCGAAGGCCCGAAGGTGGCGCTGATCGGCCTGGGCGCCTTTTTCCCGGTCTACCTCAACCTGATGTCCGGCATCGCCGGCGCGGACCGCAAGCTGATAGAGGTCGGCCACGTGCTCACCCTCAGCAGACCGCAGATCCTGCGCTACATCCTGCTGCCGGCCAGCCTGCCCGCCTACCTCACCGGGCTGCGCAGCGGGCTGGGACTGGCCTGGATGTTCGTGGCCGCCGCCGAACTGCTCGGTGCCAGCGAAGGGCTCGGCTACCTGCTGACGGACGCCGAGCAGACCGGCCGCCCGGAACGGGTGCTCGCCGCAATCCTGCTGTTCGCCGCCTGCGGTAAGCTGAGCGACTGGGTGCTGGTACGCGCGGGCCGTCGGATGCTGCGCGGCCACGACACGCCATGGGCGGCCTAGCAGAGGGCCGGCCGGTCCGGGCGGGTGCGAAAGACCTGGCCGCTGCAACAGCCGGAGGTGTTCCGCAAATCCTGGGGACGCAATACTGGCCGCAAGCACCGGCGGAGCACCTCTGCCTGCACACGAACGGTCCCAGCATTGTGCGAAGAGCCCGGAGGCAGCGGAGACGGACTGACACGAAAACATGCCCAGAGTGTCACGGGAACGTCATTCTCGCCGGCATTTCGTCAGGTAGACCGGCCCGAGCACTCAGCCGGAGCGACATCGTGCGTCAGATCAATGCCGCGTGCCTTTTGTGCCTGGCTGCCGCGGCACCGGTCAGGGTCGCCTTCGCACAGGCTGTGCCGGCGGCGCAGGTCACGCTGCCGGACGTGAACGTGGTCGCAACCACGCCCGTCCTGGGATCGGGGATCGACCGCTACGCGCTGCCGCAGGCGACCCAGGTGCTGGACAGCGCCGAGATCGATCGCACGCAGGTGCCCTCGCTCACCGACGCCATCCTCGACAACATTCCCGGCGCCGCGCTCAACGACACGTCCGGCAACCCGTTCCAGCCGGACATCCTGTTCCGCGGCTTCACCGCCTCGCCGGTCACCGGCACCAGCCAGGGCCTGGCCGTGTACGTGAACGGCGCGCGCTTCAACGATCCGTTCGGCGACACGGTCAACTGGGACCTGATCCCGCCCGAAGCGATCCAGACGGTGAACGTGGAGGCCTCCAACCCGGTGTTCGGGCTGAACGCGCTGGGCGGCTCGGTCAACCTGCAGCTGAAGAACGGCTTCACCTTCCAGGGTGCGGACCTCACCGCGATCGGCGGCTCCTACGACCGCGGCCAGGGTGTCGCGGAGTACGGCCGCCAGTTCGGCAATTACGCCCTCTACGTCGCCGGCGACGTGACGCATGACGGCGGCTACCGGCAGACCGGCAATTCCGACCTCTACCGCATCTACACCGACCTCGGCTGGCGCAACGACGCAGCCGAGCTGCATCTGTCGGTCACCGCCGACGACGACACGCTCGGCAATCCCGGCGCCACGCCCGTGCAGTCGCTCAACGCGGACCCGAGTTCGATCTTCACCGCGCCGAACACGGTGGTGAACCAGTACGTGGCCGTCAATTTGAACGGCACCTACGCGCTGAACGACGTCACGTCGCTGCAGGGGGTCGCCTACTACCAGACCTTGACGCAGCGGGTGACGAACGGCGCCACGGAAGAGGTGGAACCGTGCGATGACGGCACCGGTGAGCTGTGCAACGACGACGGCAGTCCGGTGACGGGCCGCGGTGGCGCGCCGGTGCGCGACTTCCTGCACGGCGCCACCTACTCCGGCCTGGTGCTGGAGGGGCTGGACGCGCACGCCTACGGCGCCTCGGTGCAGGTCACCGACGAGGCGCCGGTGTTCGGGATGAAGAACCACCTGACCGTCGGTGCGAGCTTCGACGGGTCGGACTCGGTGTTCGACGCGCAGACGCAGATCGGCGGCTTCGACACCAACGGCAACGGCTACGTGGGGCCGGGCGTGACACAGGACCAGGCGAGCGAGGGCGTGGAGCCGGTGACGGTGGCCACCACCACGCGCTATTACGGCATCTTCGCGCAGGACGTGCTGAGCCTGCTGCCAAAGCTGGACCTTTCGCTGGGTGGCCGCTTCAACAATGCGGAGATCGACAGCCACGACAAGATAGGCACGGCGCTGACCGGCCAGCACACCTACAACCGCTTCAACCCCACGGCCGGCCTCACCTACAGCTTCGCGCCCGCGCTGCAGGCCTATGGCAGCTACAGCGAGACCAACCGCGCGCCGACGCCCACCGAGCTGTCCTGCAGCTCGGCCGCCAACCCGTGCTCGCTGCTGAACTTCTTCATCGGCGACCCCAACCTCAAGCAGGTGGTGGCCCGCACCTTCGAGCTCGGCCTGCGCGGCCGCCTGCCGGATTACCTGGGCGGCCGCTTCTCCTGGAACGCGGATTACTACCACACCAACGATCAGGACGACCTGATCTTCCAGACCACGCTGAACAATCCGAACCTGGCGTACTACACCAATGCCGGTCGCACGCTGCGCCAGGGCGTGGAGGCCGGGCTGCATTACGACACGGACAGGCTGCACGCCGTGCTCGGCTACGCCTACACGGACGCCACGTTCCGGACCCCCCTGCTCCTGGGCAGCGACAGCAACCCGCTCTCCGACGCGAACGGCAACGAGCACGTCCAGGCCGGCGACCGCATACCCGGCATACCGCAGCACCGCGGCACCTTCGTGCTGGACTACAAGATCACCGACAGGTGGACCGTCGGCGGCAACGCAATCCTGCAAAGCGACGAATATCGCTTCGGTGACGAGGCGAACCTGACGAAGCCCGTCGGCGGCTACGTGATCGTCGATCTCGATACGTCCTACCGGCTCACCGACCACATCACGCTGTTCGGCCTGGTCAACAATTTGACGAACCGGACCTACGACACGTATGGCAGCTTCGGCCCCGTGGGCGACGTCACCTTCCCGCACGTGCCCGGCGGCGTCACCGACCCGCGCACGGCCAGCACCGGCTCGCCGATTGCCGGCTACGGCGGCGTGAAATTGCGGTTCTGACCGATCGGCGCGGGCGGCATCGGTGGTTGGCATAATCGGTTTCGGCGTCCGGGATTTGCGAACGCTGCGGCGTTGGGCGATCGGTGGGCAGGGCGCGCGCCTGCTCCATCGCAGCCCAGGCGCATCGCCGCTTCGCCGGGTCCGTCAGTAATCGAGCTGGAACTGGCGGCGGATGTCGCCGATGAACGTCGCGTCGTCCTCGGCCTTGCGCTTGCCGATCAGCGCCTTGGCATCCGCGCCGGCGGTGTAGCGGAGCTGGTCGGTGCCGTCGGTCGCCGCCTGGAAAATGACCTCCGCGACGACGCTCGGGGCGGAGCCACCGCCACCGGCGGCGAAGCCGGCCATCAGCTTCTGGACGACCGGCTGGTAGTCGGCGATCTCTCCATCGTTGTTGAAATCGAACGAGCGGCCGCCGAAATCGGTGTCGATCATGCCAGGTTCGACAAGCTTCATCCGGACACCGATCGACGCCAGCTCGAAGCTCAACGCCTCGGACATCCCCTCCACCGCGAATTTGGTGCCGTGATAGAGCGTGCCGAGCGGGAACGTCACCTTGCCGCCCATCGACGAGACGTTGATGACGACACCCGCGTGCCGCGCGCGCAGGTGGGGAAGGACGGCCTTTGTCGTTTCGAGCACGCCGATCACGTTGGTGTCGAACTGCCGCCTGATCTTTTCGCCCGGCGTGCCCTCCAGCGGCCCATAGGCGCCGTAGCCCGCGTTGTTGAGCAGCACGTCGATCCGGCCGAACCGCTCCAGCGTTCGCGCGACGGAGGCGGCGATGGACGCGGTGTCGGTCACGTCGAGCCGCGTGACCAGGACTTGGTCGAGCCCGGTCAGCTCGGTCTCCTTGTCCGGGCTGCGCATCGTGGCGGCGACATTCCAGCCCTTGGCCTGGAACAGCCTGGCCGTCGCCTTGCCGATGCCGCTGGAAGCGCCGGTGATGAGGATCGTCTTCGTCATGATGCCAGTTCTCTTGCTGATCGTTGGGGAGCGCCGCGGGACGGGTGGCACATGGCCGGACGCGAGCGCGCCACAGGAGGAAGCCTGCCGCGACGGCGAGTTCGATGACCATGGCGGCCGCGAACGGCGGCGAAGCCCAGGAAGGCCGGGAGAACGATCGGGTTCCCAACGACGGATGTCTCCGCCAGAAGCTGCTGACGGCTTCGAGCAGCGTTAGCTGGCGGACGGCCGACGATCCTCACCACATACAAGGAGCTTAAGATGACCGAGACGCCCGCTTTGCTGGTATACACCACCTACCGTCTCGTGCCCGCCGACGTGGAGGCGTTTCGATCACTTGCGATGAGGATGACGGCCACGGCGCGTTCGCGCGACGGCTGCGTCTTCCTCGACGTCGCTCAGGATGTAAGCGACCCGGCCACCTTCCGCCTGATCGAGGGCTGGCGGGACCAGGCCGCCTTGGACGCACATGGCGCCAGCGACGAGTTCCAGACCGTGCTGAAGGACGCCGCCTCGCTTGGGATCACCGGCCGTTCAATCGACGTCTACTCGATCGCGGACAGAAAGGTGATCGACCTGGCCTAGTTATCGAGGAGTGCGTCGGGCTCCAGCGCAGGTCCGAGCCGCTGCTGGCGATGCCGCGCGCCGCGGTGGCC
Source organism: Rhodospirillales bacterium (assembly GCA_903643085.1). Taxonomy (GTDB): domain Bacteria; phylum Pseudomonadota; class Alphaproteobacteria; order Acetobacterales; family Acetobacteraceae; genus BOG-908. The sequence continues at coordinate 3,613 of CAHJWU010000129.1, read as the reverse complement.
AACGAGCATGCCTCGACGCGGCGGCGCGACGTCATCGGATCGCGCCTTCAGGACGCGATCAGCCCCAGGCTGACCCATCCGGCCGCCATGCGGGCCGGGTTCGCGTCGGCCATGCGCGTCGGCGTCGTCATCATCGGCCGGCGCGCCGTGCGCGTGCCCGCACTGGCCGACAGGCAACAGGCAGCGGTCGTCCGCCTGCTTGGCCCGGCTGTCCAGATCGGCTCGACCGGCGCGCACGCGTGGCGGCCGTTCGCGCTCGATGAACCTGTCGGTCCCTGGTAATCACGGCCCTCGACTGATTTTCGGTGAGAGCCATGGATTTGTTGCTCGCAGGAAAACGCGCGTTGGTCAGCGGCAGCAGCGTCGGTCTCGGCGAGGCGATCGCGCTTGTGCTGGCGGATGAAGGCGTCGCCGTCGCAATCCATGGCCGCGACGCCGACCGGGCGCGGCGCGTCGCGGCGTCGATCACCGGTCGGGGTGGTCATGCAATCGTCGTGACCGGCGACCTGACAGACGGCGCAGCCACCAGGCAGATCGTCGAGGACAGCGAGCGCTTGCTCGGCGGCGTTGACATCCTCGTCAACAATGCCGGCGGGTCGGGCGAGAAGCACGTCTGGGAAGAGACGCCGGTCGAGGCCTGGGTCGACGCGTTCGATCGCAACGTCGTCGCGGCGGTTCGCTTGACCAGCCTCCTGTTGCCGAAGATGCGCGCCGCCGGCTGGGGTCGCGTGGTCAACATCTCCAGCCTCGCCGGTTCGCTGCCGCCGGCCACGGGGCCGGATTATTCGGCGTGCAAGGCGGCCATGAACAACCTGACCAAGTCGCTGTCGAAGGCGGCGGCCGGCGACGGGATCACGGTCAATTCGATTTCGCCCGGCACGATCCTGACGCCCAAGCTGGAAGCGGCGTTTCGCAAAACCGCAGGCGAGAGGGGCTGGGCCGCGGCTGATGCGCCGTGGGCGGAGATCGAGCGCGCTGTCCTGCCGCATGTCTTCGAGGTGCCGGCCGGCACGGTCGGACGGCCCGAGGACATCGCCAGAGCCGTCGCCTTTCTGTGCAGTCCGCACGCCGCTTACATAACAGGCGTAGACCTGCCGATTGACGGCGGCGCCATGCCGGCTCTTTGACCGGCGCATCGTAGCGGCCGGTTTGAAGGGGCGCGGAGCGACGATCGCCGACGCCAAGCCGCCCGTCGGCCAGCCGCTGGTCCGGCTACGACGCGGCTTTGAGCAGGCGGGAGACCGCGCGCTTGGCCGAGGCCGTGGGGTCGTCGACGCCGTTCAGGTAGGCCTCGGTGACCACGCCATCGAGCAGGAGGAGGATCACCGTGGCGAGTTCGCTGCTGTCCGCGCCGCCGTCCAGGAGGCCGAGGACGTGGCAGCGCAGGGCGCGCTTGTAGGAACCGACGAGGCCGTGAAGCGGACCTGCGGGATCGGCCGCCTGCAGGCTGGCGTGTATGAACGGGCAGCCGCGGTAGCCGACAGCCTTTGACTTCAGGTCGAAATGGTCGAAGAGGTCGAGGAGCCGTTGCTCCTGGGACTTGCCCCGCGTCTGCATAGCACGGAGTTCTTCCAGGCTCTCCGCTATCATCTCCTGGTAGACCGCCTGGGTCAGCGCCTCCTTGGAGGCAAAGTTGTTGTATAGCGTCATGCGGGCGACCCCCGCGGCGGCGGTCACGTCGTTGATGCCGACGTTGGACGCGCCATGCCGCAGGAACAGCGCGCGCGCCGTGGCCAGCAGGCGCTCCCGCCCGCTTCGGTCGCGAGGGTCGATGGCCGGTTTCTGCATGATCGTCTCCTGGCTCCACTTGCACCGGCGCTTCCGAGAACTAGGTAGGTCGGTATGCCCACTCTGCAAGGCTGGCGTCCCGGCCAATCCCGGTCGAGGGCGCCTCGCCTGCGCCAGCAAAGGACACGCATCATGAAGATCGCGCTCATCGGCGCCACCGGTTTCGTCGGCAGCTTCATTCTGACCGAGGCGCTGAACCGGGGGCATGACATGACAGGTGTCGTGCAGAACCCGGAGAAGCTGCCCGGCCATCCCAGGCTCAGGCCGGTCAAGGCCGAGGTCGCCGACACCGGGGCGCTCGCGTCGGTCCTCGCGGGCCATGACGTGGTCATCAGCGCCTATAATCCGGGCCGCGACGAGACCGGCGCCGGCCGCCGGTCGATCATCGCTGCGGTCAGGGAGTCCGGCGTGGACCGCCTGCTGGCGGTGGGCGGCGCCGGGTCGCTAGAGGTGGCACCCGGTCAGCGCCTGGTCGACCAGCCTGACTTCCCCGCCGAGTGGAAGCAAGGCTCGCTGAGGACCGCCGACTTCCTGCAAGATCTGCGCGCCGAGACGGAGCTGAACTGGACGTTCGTATGCCCGGCAGCGCATCTGGAGCCGGGTGAGCGCACCGGCCGCTACCGGGTCGGCGGCGACCGGTTGATGACCGACTCCGAAGGCCAGAGCCGCATCTCCGTCCCCGACTACGCCGTCGCCATGATGGACGAGGTGGAGACGCCCAGGCATCCCCGCGCGCGCACCTCCGTCGCCTACTGACGAAGCCACTCGGATCAGGGCGGGCCCGCTTCGGCGCAGTCCGCCCGTCCCGCGAAGGAACCACGATGCCTGACACCACCACCACCGGCACGCCGGCATCGCGGCCCGCACCCTCTCCCGGTCTCGTCCAGGCCGTGCTGGCGCTGGGCGGTTTCGCCATCGGCACCGCCGAATTCGCCACCATGAGCCTACTGCCGGCCTTCAGCCGCGGGCTCGGCGTGGACGCGCCGACAGGCGGCCTGGTCATCAGCGCGTACGCGCTGGGCGTGGTGGTGGGGGCGCCGCTGTTCGCGGTGTTCGGCGCGCGGCTGAGCCGGCGCACCCTGCTGATCGTCATGATGGCCTGGTTCACCGTCGGAAACGGCGTGACCGCTTTCGCGCCCGGTTTTGCCAGCCTGCTGGCGTTGCGTTTCCTGAGCGGCCTGCCGCACGGCGCCTATTTCGGCATCGCCGCCCTGGTCGCCGCCGCCCAGGTGGCGCCAGGGCGGCGCGCCACGGCGGTCGGGCGCGTGATGCTGGGCCTGACCGTCGCCACCATCGCCGGCGTCCCTCTCGCCAACGTGATCGGCCAGGCGCTGGGCTGGCGCTGGGGCTTCGGGGTGGTGGCGCTGCTGGCCCTGCTGACGGTGGTTCTGGTGGCGATCCTCGTGCCCGCAGACCGACCGCATGCCGACGCCTCGCCGCTGCGCGAACTTGGCGCGCTGCGCAACCGCCAGGTGTGGCTGACGCTCGCGACCGGTGCGGTCGGGTTCGGCGGCATGTTCGCAGTCTACAGCTATCTCGCCTCCACGCTCGCCGAGGTGACCCACGCCCCCGCCTGCGCCGTGCCGGTGGTGCTGGCCGTGTTCGGCGTCGGGCTGACGCTCGGCACCCTGTTGGTGCCCCGCCTTGCCGGCCGCGCGCTCATGCCGGCGATAGGCGGCGTGCTGGCCTGGAGCACGGCCGCCCTGGCCCTCTACGCCGTGGCGACACCGCATCTGTGGTCGATCACGCTCGCCGTGGCGGCGGTCGGCGGCGGCGGCGGCCTGGGCGCGCTGCTCCAGACCCGGCTGATGGACGTGGCGGGCGA
>CAHJWU010000128.1 GCA_903643085.1 Rhodospirillales bacterium | reverse complement strand
ACCCGGCGCAGCAGCCGGCCGGCGATGCGCGGCGTGCCGCGGGACCGCCGGGCGATCTCGCGCGCGCCGTCCTGGGTCAGGGCGAAGCCGAGTTTCTCCGCCCCGCGCGCCACGATCAGGGTCAGCTCGTCCGGCGTGTAGAAGATCAGGCGCAGCGGGATGCCGAACCGGTCGCGCAAGGGCGTGGCCAGCAGGCCGGCCCGCGTGGTGGCGCCTACCAGAGTGAAGGGCTGCAGGTCGATACGCACGGAGCGTGCGGCGGGGCCTTCGCCGATGATCAGGTCGAGCTGGAAGTCCTCCATCGCGGGATAGAGGATCTCCTCTATGGCCGGCTGCAGGCGGTGTATCTCGTCGATGAACAGCACGTCGCGCGCCTGGAGGTTGGTCAGGATCGCGGCCAGGTCGCCGGCGCGCTGGATGACCGGGCCGGAGGTGGCGCGGAAGCCCACGCCCAGCTCGCGCGCCACGATCTGCGCCAGGGTCGTCTTGCCCAGGCCGGGCGGGCCGTGCAGCAGCACGTGGTCCAGCGCCTCGGCGCGCGCCCGGGCCGCCTCGATGAACACGGACAGGTTCTCCCGGCTCGCCCGCTGGCCCACGAACTCGCGCAGGGTCTGCGGGCGCAGCGACGCCTCGGCCCAGTCGTCGGTGGTGCGCTCGGGCGAGAGCGCGCGGGTGTCGTCGGAAGCAGGCACAGGCCTAGCTAGCAGCCCAGGCGACGCGCCGGGCCTTAACTTAGGTTAAGAAACCCTTGCAGCTCCAGGCCGCAACGGCGGCGCGAAAGTCTGGCTCTTTCACGAAAAGACCAGTCCGCTTGCCTACCAGGGCAGCTCGGCCCCGGCGTGATCAAGGTAGGCGATTCCCGCTTTCCCCTCGTGCGCGCCGATCACGTCGGCCAGCCCCCGCACGCTGGTAGGCACGTCCAACTGCGCGTTCGGGCCGCCCATCTCCGTGCGCACCCAACCGGGATGCAGCAGCAGCACCGGCGAGCCCTTGTGGCGCAGGGCGTAACAGGTCACCAGCATGTTCAGCGCCGCCTTGCTGGCCCTGTAGAGCTCCCATCCGCCGCCGGTGTTGCTGCCGATGCTGCCCAGGACGGACGTCATGAACGCAACCGTGGCATCCGGCGCCAGGTTGGCCTGCAACGCTTCGGCCAGCGCGACCGGGCCGGTGGCGTTGGTGATGAACTCCCTGGCCACATCCGCCTGGCCGACCTCGTGCACCGGCACATGGGCGTGGGCGTTGACCCCGGCCACCACGAACAGCACGTCCAGCCTGCGGCCGCCCAGCCTGCCGGCGAGCGCGCTCACGCTGGCCGGATCGGCCACGTCCAGTTGCTCGACAGTCAGGTGGTCGCCTTGCAGCCTGGCCAGGCCCGCCGCCCTGTCCGGCTGGCGCGCGGTGGCGATCACCTGCCAGCCGCGGCCCAGATATTCTTCGGTAAGGCCCAGCCCCAGGCCGCGGCTGGCGCCGGCTAGCAGGATGGTCCTGGGTGGCTGAGACATGGCGCAAGACTTTCAAGCAAAAGGAAGCATCGGCAGGCGCGGCTCCCCGTTGACGCAGCGGACGGAGCGAAAGTTCTCGGTCCTCCATTCCAGGCGAGGACCGCTTGCCCGCCTTACCGTCCTGGCGCGTGATCCAGCGCGGAGGCAATCGCCCGCCACATCGCGGTAGGCTGCAACAGGCCGTCATACGGCAACCCGCGGGGCGGCAGACCGTCCGTGCGCGCCACCTCAGGTGCTGTCGCCAGCCAGGAGTGCCGCGTCGTGAGCCCCCAGGTGAGCACGGCGCGCACTGCCCGCTCGTCCAGCACGACGTCCAGGAACTGCCTGGCCAGCGCGGCGAGCGCGCGGTCCCGCGTTGCGACGTCGGCAGGCAGCGTGCGGTCGGAGATGTCCAGCTCGGTGACGTGTATGACCAGCCCCATGCCTGCCAGTTCGCGCAGGAAGTCCCGGTAAGGTTTCTCCGCCAGCTTACGTTCGGGCCGCAGATGCGCCTCCAGCCCGAAGCCCTGCACCGGCACCCCGCGCGCAAGCAGGCGCGGCAACAGGCGCAGATAGCCGTCGCGCTTGGCCTGGCTGGCCGCGTCCTCGTATTCCAGCAGGTCGTCGTTGATGAACAGCAGAGCGTTCGGGTCCGCTGCGTGCGCGGCCGCGAACGCGGCGTCCACGTAACCTGCGCCGAGCGCCTTTTTCCAGCCGATGTTGACCAGGTCGTCCGCCTGGTTCCAGCGCGGGTCGGACGGCTCGTTGCACACGTCCCACGCCAGCACCTCGCCGGCGTAACGGCCGGCCACCGCCGAGACGTGATGCCGCAACACGTCCTCCGCCTGGCCGGACGCCAGCGCGCCGGCCAGCCAGGGCGGGTTGTACACGCCCCAGGCCAGGTTGTGCAGACGCACCGCCATGCCGTGGCACCGCGCGTAGTCCATCATCCAGTCCAGGCCGGCGAAGCTGAAACGGCCCTGTTCCGGCTCGGTGGCGGCCCATTTTGCCTCGATCTCAGGCACGATGATGGCGCAGTCCAGCGCCACCAGCGCCGCGTAGGCCGGATCGGTGCGCAGCAGGTCGGCGGAGACGGCGCTGCCGTACAGCAGGCCCTTGCCCGCGGCGCGCTGTCTCAGCGACCGGCCGGCGGGCGCGGCGAGCGTGGCCGCGGCGCCGGCCAGGGCCGTCCTTCGGGTGATTCTCATGGCTGTTCCTCGAGCGAAAAGACGCAGACGCCAAAGGCGTTCCGGCATGACGGAGGCGCGGTGCGCGTGGTGGTGGTCTCCTGGGTCGACATGAGCCGGGACCGGACGCGCTCCTGACCACCGCCGATCGCGGCCGGACGCCGCGAAAGCGGCACCGTCCTAGGCCTCGGGCTCCCGCAAGACCCATTGCCCCCTGCGCTTGAGCACGAGCTGGTAGTACAGCGCCGACACCGCCACGACGACCACGTCCACCACCAGGCTGGGCTGCCCGGTCTTCGGATCGATGCCGTTTACGTATATCACATATGCCAGGACAATCAGCGCGAGGACCGGCGGCCACGGGAAGAACGGCATTCTGTAGGCCGCATGCGCCGTGCTTCCCGTCCGGCGCCCGACGATCACCGCCACGCACAGGGCGCCGTACACCAGAACGATCGCGGTGCCGGTCATCACCAGAAGCAGTTGAAGGTCGACAAAACACAGCAGGCTGGCAAGCGCACCGGTCACCAGCGTGGCAGCCCAGGGCGAGCCGAAACGGCCATGCACCAGCGTCAGCGCGCGGTTCACCGGCCCCGCCCACACCGCATCGCGCCCGCTGCTGAACAGCATGCGCGAGACAAGCACCACCACCGCGATGTCTGCGTTCACGATGGCCAGGGCCACGGCCAGGTTGATGGCCACGCCCAGCCCGGGGCCGCCGCGGTCGCGCACGAAATCGCCGAACATGGTGTCGGAGCTGAACATCGCCGCCAGGCCGGGCGCGCCGTGCAACGCCGCGGCCAGCGGCAGCGCCTGGCTCACCACGCTGATCGCCAGCGCCCACAGCACGGCGCGCGCGATCTGCCTTGGCGCGTCGTGCGTCTCCTCGCCCAGATACACGGCGTTGCCGTAGCCGTAGAAGGCGAAGATGGCGACGGACGTGGCCAGCCCGATCACGCCGATGCCGGCCGGCGCCAGATGCCCGGCCGTCTCCAGGAACACCGGATGCGCCAGCAGACTCACCCAGCTTCGCGCGGGATGGAGAAAGCCCAGCACGGTCACCACGGCGAGCGCGATGAGCTCCAGCACCAGAAAGGCGCCGGTGATCAGCGCGTTGGTGCGCACGTTGAGGATCGCGCAGAGCGTGGTGAACACGACGCAGGCCAACCCGTCCTGCACGAGCGAGGTGCCGGGCAGCAGCGCGCCGACATAGCTGCCCAAGCCCAGAGCCACGACGGAGATGTTGAGCAGCAGCACGACCAGGTTCAGTCCGAGTATGATGAACCCCGCCAGTGGCCCCAGCGTCCGGCCGACGATGGCGTACTCGCCGCCGGTCAGCGGAAACGCGGAGGACAGCTCGGCATACACGTAGGCGGTCAGCAGGCTGACGGCCGCGGCCAGCGCGAAACTGACCAGCGCGCCGCTGCCGGCCTGCTCCACCACGCCGGGTACCACAATGAAGATGGAAGAGGCGGGAGTGACGGAGGAAAGCGTGATGAGCAGGCAGCCGACCATCTTCATGTTCCGGCTGAAGGATGGGGCGACGTGCTGCATGAGGTTTGGTGAACCGGAGAAAGGCAAGAAAGCAAGACTTTCGTTTTGAGAAACGGCTCTGCTTTTCGACCGCTCTTGGACGGCACACGATTTGCTTGCCATGGCCTCGCGTTAACTCGACTGCGCCGGGCCGCAACAAACGCTTGCGGAACGGCACGGTTTCGGACGGAATTGACCGGGCGCCTGAGGAGAGCACATCTTGCGGATGTTACGCGGCCATCTCGTTGCGTGCCTGATGATAGCGGGGGCCGGCCCGGCGCTGGCGCAGCCGCAGGACGCGGCCTTGCAGAACGTGTCGCCGAAAGGCCAGGCCAGACAGGACCGCCAGGCCAGCACGGCGGGAGCGCTCGGCGGCAAGAAGATCGAGGAGATCACCGTCACCGCGCAGAAACGCTCGGAGAACGTGCGCAAGGTGCCGCTCAGCGTCACTGTGCTCAGCGGCGCCCAGATACGCGCGGCCCACATCGAGAGCTTCGCAGACCTCTCGCGCGCGGTGCCGAACCTGTCGTTCTCCAGCCAGGCCGGCGAGGGCCTGTCCAACCTGGAGATACGCGGCATCTCGAGTGCAGCCGGCACCGCCACCGTGGCGATCTATCTCGACGACACGTCGCTGACCACGCGCAACCTGTCGACCCAGGGCGCGTCCGAGCCGCGCTTCCTCGACATCGCGCGAGTCGAGGTGCTGCGCGGCCCGCAGAGCACGCTGTATGGCGCGAGCGCGCTGGGCGGCACGCTGCGCTACATAAGTAACCAGCCGAAGATGGACGTCTTCGAAGGCAACATCTTCACCGAGTTGTCCGGCACCTATCACGGCGGCGGGCCCAATTACGACGAGCAGGGCGTGCTCAACATCCCGCTGGTCGACCACCAGCTCGTGCTGCGCGTGGCAGGCGAGACGGGGTCGGACGCCGGCTACATAAACAACGTCAACCCCAACACCGGGGCGTCCATCAAGGACGGCATCAACTCCACCGGCTTCAACGTGGTGCGCGGCACGCTGCTGTGGACGCCGACCGACTGGCTGTCGCTGACGCCGGCTGTGTTCTTCCAAAATTTCGACCAGCGTGATTCAGACGCGCAATACACCACATTGCCGCACGACCAGACGCCGAAACCGGTGGCCGAGCCGGGCCACGACAAGCTGATCGTGCCTTCCTTCACCGTCAACGCCGATCTGGGATTCGCCAACCTGATCGCGGTCACGGGTAATTACGAGCGGCAGTTCCACCGCACGCTGGACAGCTCGGTCTACGACAACCTGGCCGTGTACCTGTGCGACCCGAACACCGACATCCCGAACGGACCGGGCGTGCCGGCCACCGGCTTCTGCGGCAACGACGACGCCGGCAACCCGATACACGGCGCGCCGCCAGGCCTGTTCGATTCGCTGAACAACCGCCCGAGCGAGACCCTTTTCAGCAACACCGTCCGGCAATGGTCAGAGGAGATCCGCCTGGTCTCCAAACCCTACGTTCCCGGCGAGAGCGCGCTGCCGTTCACCTGGATCGCCGGACTGTATTATTCGGACGAACGCACCACGGCGACCGACACCGAATACGTCAACGGCGCCTCCGCCACCTTCCGGCAGTTCGGCGTCAGCCCGGGCGACCCCAATGTTCTGGGCGGCAGTTTTCCCGGCGCCGTCGCCCATGACGAGGTGTATCAGGGCATCACCTCGTACGACACCGCCCAGTATGCCATCTTCGGCGAAGCCACCTACTACCCCCTGCCGAACCTGCGGATCACCGCCGGCGCACGCTATCAATACGCCCGTGACGGCGAGAGCACCTTCCAGAACTATTTCTACGATTACGGCGACCCGGGCCTGGTGACCTCGGTCGGCCATTTCTACACGTTCCTGCCGAAATTCGCCGTGAGCTACGACATCACGCCGAACAACACGATCTATGCCAACGCGTCCAAAGGCTTCCGGCTCGGCAGCGAGAACCGCCGCATCCCGTTCGTTGCCTCCGATGCCCCCGACAGCGGCACGCCAAGCTACGACCTGGCCCAGCTCGGCATACACGCCAACTCGCCAAACAGTTTCGGCCCCGACAAGCTGTGGAACCTTGAAATAGGCGACAAGGGACGCCTGTTCGGCGGCCGCCTCACCTTCAGCGGCGACTTCTTCTACATCTTCTGGAACGACATCCAGACCGAAGTGCCGCTGGTGACCTCCGGCGACGAGTTCCAGACCAACGCCGGCTCGGCCACCAGCTACGGCGGCGAGTTCGAGGTGCGCACGCAGGTGACCAACAACATGACCATGGCGCTCTCCGGCAGCGTGGTGCAGGCCACGCTGGACCACGGCGTCATCGTCAACGGCAACCTCATCACCGGCACGTTCGCCGGCGAGAAGATTTCCGGCGTACCCGACTTCAATGTCAGCTACAACGCCCGCTACGATTTCAGGGTGACGGACCGCATCGCCGGCTTCGTCTCGGTGGCGCCCAACTGGGTAGGTGCTAGCCATGGCGACGTCATCACCTCCAACCCCGACTATAAGCGCCCCTCCTACATCACGCTGGACGCCACGGCCGGCCTGGATGTGGGCGCCTGGGAGGTGACGCTGTTCGGCCGCAACCTGACCAACAACAACAAGATCATCCAGCGGCCGGACATCGAAGGTTCCGCCTCGCCAATCTACGAGTTCAACTATCTGGGCAACCCGACCCGCAACCTGCAGGGCTTCACGCTGCGTCCGTTCACCATCGGCATGAATGCGGCGTACCGATTCTAGCCGCGCGGCCGGGGCTGGAAGCAAGACCGTCTTTTCGAGAGGAGGCAAAAGCTCTTACCCGCGCTGTCGCGCATCGTTGAGAGTCCGTCTGAAACGCGCCCCGGCGGCCATCTTTCGCGCTCTCGCTGTGCTCCGGTGCTCATTGCCCAGCGGCAACTCCGCTTCGGTGCTTGCGGAAACACGCCTGCTGACTCGCCAGGCCACGTTTTCACACGGACTGGAAGACATCTCTGCGCGGCACGCGCGTCGCAGGACAGACGCTATGGGCTGACGCGAGACGGAGGTGTCAGCAAGAAGGCCCGCTTTCGCCTGGCAGGGTTGCGCCAGACCACTCGACAGCCATGGACCGCTGATTGTAACGGAGTGTCAGCAGGTCCCGGCGGAATGCCTGGCCGCCTTGCAGTGGTTATGAGCCGCGCCCACCTGAATTGCTCGGGGATGTTATATTGCCCGACCGAAGGACCGTCCTGAGCTGATGAGCGACTTTGCCGATAGCGACGTTAAGACGTTCGAGCCGTCGGGTGGTAGCGCCCCCAGGCAGGGCCGGCGGCTTTCGGACAAAATCCTGGTCGCCTTCCATCATGCCTGCGACGCGCAGGACCTCGTGGTGGCGGAACAGCTCCTCAAGACGTTGGAGACGATGTTGACCAGGCGCGGCGTACCGTCCGAGCAGAACCGGCGCAAGTCGCTGGAGAGCCTGGTCGCCGCCCACGAGCGCCTGTGGCACCTTCGCCACCGCGACCAGAATGTCTAACTTGTCGGACGCCTGCCCGTAGCGGCAGCGTCCTGGCCGCCGCCCCAGACCAGCGGCGCACCGTCGCGCAACACGGCCTCGGCCTCCTCAGTCAGACGCCCGTCCGCCCGGTGCAGGACCAGCCCGGGGAGGACGCGGTCCACCCCGCGGCCGCCACGTACACCACGCAGTATCATCAGCTTGGCAACCTGACCGGCCCGTGGCCAAAGGGGAAACAGGCTGATTTGCGGGCATCCAGCCGAAGCCAGCGCCGCACATCCCTGGGCCAGGGAGCCCGCAGGCAAGATCAGGCTGAGCGTTCCGCCCTGCCGCAGCCCCGCCCCGAGCGACGCGGCCCAACACGCCAGCAGGCCATCGGACGCCTGCTTCGCCCTGCGCCGCCCCGCCACGGGAGACGGTGTCCCGCCCGGGTCATGCCAGGGCGGGTTTGCGAAAGCATGATCGACCGGACCGTCAGCGCACCATCCTCCCACGTCGGCGGCGCGGACCGACAGCCCGGCATGACCGTTCGCCGTGAAGTTGCCGCGTGCCACCACCGCCAGCGCGGGGTCGATCTCCAGACCCACGCCGGCCAGCCCGGGCACCCGCGCCGCCAGGCACAACAGACCGGCGCCGGCGCCGGTCCCGCGACGGGACGGCGTTAACCGCGCGCGCCCGTGGCGGCGACGGTGAACATCGCGTTAAGCCCTGCCCATGACGCAGGCAGC
>CAHJWU010000127.1 GCA_903643085.1 Rhodospirillales bacterium | reverse complement strand
GGACGAACGGCACCGCTGCCGCGCCGGGGTTGGCGGGGTCGTCGGCGGTGAGCGCGATGCCGGCCGGGGGTGCCAAGCACCCGGCGCACGCAGCGCCCAGCGCCGCAAGCAGGACGGATTGGAGCAGCATGGTGTCTCGCTGGAACAGGGTTCAGACGGACCGGCGGCGCGAGGCGCGCCTGCCGGCATCAGGCCGTAGAGCGGGCCGGACAGCGGCCGGGCGCGAAGGCGAAGCCCTCCCGCCCGGCGCGAACCACGTCCGCCCGGCTGAGCTTTGCCCGGCTCAGCTTTGCCCGGCTAAGCTCTAGGCGGTCCGTCTGGGCGGGTAGGGGTCGAGCCGGGCCGGCACCCCGCGCCCGAGGCGCGGCTCCTCGGCAAACACCGCGTGCGGCGGCACGGCGCCCGACGGCAGCACGGCCATCGCCGGCAGGATGACGCCGCAGCAGGTCATGGCGCAGGTCGGACAGGACGTGCCGCAGGCGCCCTCCCGCTTGCCCGGACCGCTGCCTGCCGTCTGCAAGGCATGGTGGTCACCCATGGCCATCGAAGGCAGGCCCGCGTTCGCAGAGTGGTCGTGCACGGAGTGGTCGTGCCGGAGCATCCGCGCATGGTCCGGCAGCACGAACCCCGTGGCCATCATCAGCGCCACCAGGATCGTCATCACCAGCCGGGCGCGGGACTTGTTTGCCAAACGATGCTCCAGGACTCTATCTCTGGTTGAAGCTGACAGAAAGCAAGGCCTTCTCTGTCGAGAGCAAGCCTTCATCCACGCTGTCGCGGAACGTTGACGCGCGTCTCAGCAACGCGCACCCGACGGAGACAAGTTGGTCCTGTGAGAAACAGGATTGCCTGCCTTCCGAAACGTGCCAACACCCAGCGGCACCCGTGACCCCCAGGAGATCGACCATGAGCGAAGTAGAGACCGGCACCCAATCGGGGTTCGACCAGTTGCGTGCGATCTTCTCCGGCGCGGCCGGCTACGAAGGCATCGTCAAAACCCTGGACATACGCGGCGTGGAGTTCGAACCCGGGCGCGTGGTGTTCGAAGGCACGCCCGACGAGAGGGTCTACAACCCGATCGGCAGCGTGCATGGCGGATACGCCGCCACGCTGCTCGATTCCGCCCTGGGATGCGCCGTACATTCCAGGCTCGCCCCCGGTCAGGCCTACACCACGCTGGAACTCAAGATCGCCTATCACCGCGCGCTTACCAAGGACAGCGGAACGGTGCGCGCCGAAGGCAAGGTCGTCTCGATCGGCCGACGCGCCGCCTTCGCCGAAGGCAGGCTCACCGACGCCCAGGGACGCCTGTGCGCAAGTGCCACCTCCACGCTGCTGGTCTTCGACAGGTAGGCAACGCCCTCTTGAGGTGGGCAACGCCCTGTTGGAAAAGCCATGCCTCCCTTCCGCAACGACCCTCCTTTCGCGACAGGTGGTCTTCTGGCAAGCTCAACCGCCGGGCGCTCACCCGGGCGGCATTCGCAGGACGGAGGACAGCACGAGGTTGAAGCGTTCGTCTCATGCCCGGGGGCCAGCCGATCGTGGCCGCACGGCCGGCGTTGGCCGCGTCGCCCCCGCGACGCTGCGGGGCAAGAACCTGCTCACGACATGCGCGCGAGCCTCGGGCGAGCCGTAAGGCGCGTGCTCCTGCAGCCTCGCCCGGCCAAGCCGGTCGTGGCGCCACACATCGCCGCCGAACGCGTGTTGTTCATCATCGGCGCGGCGCGCAGCGGCACAACCATCCTGCAGAACGCGCTCAACGACTCGCCCGATGTCTACCTGCTGGGCGAAGCGAACTTTCACAAGGACCCGGGCACGCCAGGTTTCGCCGCCCGCTTCAACGCCGTGCATCGCTACTGGTCCAACCAGGAGACGAAAAGCTCCTTCTGTCCCCCAATCCTCCCGGACGATCCGTGCTGGCAACACTACCTCCTGCAGCTTGCACGCACGCACAGGCTGGTTGGCGAGAAGGTGGCGATCAATCCGATGCGCCCACCGGAAGCCCTGGACCAGCTCTACGCCTTCCAGTGCCAGCATTTCTTTTCGTCGCGTTACGTCTTCACGTTCCGCGACCCGCTGGCGACCATTCTTTCAACACGCGACCTCCAGGAGCTGCTGATCGGCCGCAATGACGGGCTGCCGGCGATCATGCGCAGCTATGTCGACACGATCAGGCTGTTCGTGCGCATGCTGCGCACGCTTCCCAACGTGCGCGCGCTGTGCCACGAGGACGTGAACCGGGAAACTTTCGATCGCCTCGAGATATGGCTGGGCGTCACCCTGTCTGACGCCCATCTTTATTACGATTCCGCCCGCGTGCGCCGCTACACCGAAGCAGGCCTCGATGACGAAACGCAAGCCTGCGTGGCGACCCTGCGCGCGCTCTACGACCGGCTTCGCCATGAACTCCGCACCGGGTTCGCACTCCCGCAACTCGACCAGAATAACGGACATCTCAACCCGGGCCACCTCACGCCTCTGGGCCGGCTCTCGCGCGATGCGGACGCGATCGCGGCCGGCCTGCCGGCCCCGTCAACGTTCAGCAGCCAATGAATCCTGCCGCCCGAAGCGCCGACGCCAGATATTGGCCGGCCTTGAGACGGACCGTTTCAGAAAGCAGGCAAGGCCTTCTTATTTGAAAAGAAGCAAGAAACTTCTGCTTCCGCATCTGCAGCGTCCGGATGATTTCCGGTAGACCGATCCGTCTCAACCTGCAGGACAACAGAGTTTCTTGCTCCGTGTTTCAAAAACAACACCCTGCCGGATCTTGCCGACCATGCCGCGGCAGAGCGACGGTCGGAAAGTCAACTAATGACCAACGCGCGTAACTCCAAGGGACGGATCGTCGAGATAGAAGCCCTGCGTGGCACCGCCATACTCATGGTGCTGGTGGAGCACTTGCCACTCAACCTGTTCGACTGGCTGAGTGGCTTCTACCGCCTCATGCTGCAGTACTGGCGGGGCGCTGCCGGCGTTGACCTGTTCTTCGCGATCTCCGGTTTTGTGATTACGCGCGGCATCGCGCCTGACCTGCTGTATCAGCCCGTCATGCCGCGTCGTCGCGTCGTGATCGCGTTCTGGATACGCCGCTTCTGGCGGCTTATTCCGGCCGCGTGGCTGTGGGTGGCGATACCCCTGCTGCTCATGCTGCTGTTCAACCGGTCTGGCGCATTCCGGACGCCGCACGCAAACGCGCTGCCGGCGGTGGCGGCGGTGCTGAATGTTGCCAACATCTATTTCGGCTTGACCTGGCCGGCGCACAACGCCGGCATGACAAGCCCCTACTGGAGCCTGTCGCTTGAGGAACAGTTCTACCTGCTGTTGCCAGCGGTGTTGCTGCTTCTTCGCAGGCAAACGATCTGGCTGATGTCGGGGCTGGTGATCTACCAGTTTCTCCTGCCGGACACGACTCTGGCGGCAGCAACGAGGCCAGGAGCAATTGCGGTGGGTGTCATGCTGGGTCTGCTGCATGACGGACGCCTCCATCACCTGGCGGCCCGGCCCGTGATGGCGCTCAGGCTCTGGCCAGGCGGGCTGCTCCTGTCTGTCTCGGTTCTGGCGAGCGGCGCCCTGCTCGGTTCCGCGTTCGGCGCGCCATCCGGCGTGAACTGGGGGCTGGAGGCGCTGCTTTGCGGCATGGTTGTATTCGCAGCATCGCTTGACCGCGGCTGCCTGTTGAACGACGGCGCGGTGAGACGCGCGCTGCTGTGGACCGGTGCGCGCTCTTACAGCCTGTACCTGGTGCATCTGCCAAGTTACGCGCTCGCGCGGGAGATCGCGTTCCGGGCGGGGCTGCCCAGGCAGGAGCACGGCCCAGCTAAGGTCGTGCTCCTGCTGGCGCTCGCGGTGCCGATCACCGGTCTTACGGCCGTCGCGACGTATCGTTTCGTGGAGCAGCCCTTGCGCCTGCGCGGCAGGATGTCGGACGCAAGCTAGGTAAGCGCCGCCTGCCATTTCGAGAGAAGCAGACTTCTACCTGTGCCGTCGCGAGCCTCTCCACAGCACGCGGCGGCTTGCTTTCCCGGCCACGCAGCTTCTAGCCGGATGCCGCCGCGTCAGGCTTGCGCGCGACGATCACCTGGTTCTTCGGCAGGAACCGGTCCATCAGATGCTTGATCCGCATCCCGTCCTTGCTCGCCAGCACAGCCGACCAGGTGCGCGCCCAGTTGTCCAGCACGGGGTGGCGGACTGTGCCCTCGAACGACACGTCGCATGTCCAGAACAGCAGCCACCACACGGCCCAGAAGAAGCCGTAATAACTGCGTCCGTCGATCGTCAGGCCCGAAGCGCGCACCAGCGTCTCGAACGCCGCGCGCTCGAAGACACGCACGTGGTTCGGCTTCTCGAAATACAGCGGTGGCGCCAGATGCTTCTGCAGGTTCTCCTGCACCACATCGGGCACGGTGAGCAGGTACAGCGCGCCAGGGCGGCCCACGCGCACCAGTTCGGTCAGAAAGGCCGCCGGGTCGTCCACATGCTCCAGCACCTCCATGCAGATCACCCGCGTGGCGGACGCATCCGCCAGCGGCAGCGGGTTGCCGTCCGTCACATGCGTCTCCACGCGCCGCGCGGCGGAGGCTTCGATCCAGCGCCTCGCCCGCTCCACCCGCGCCGCATCGATGTCCGCCAGGATCACGTGCGCCCCCCGCTTGGCGCAGAAATTCAGCGCCCCGCCATCGCCGCAGCCCGCGTCGATCACGATGTCTTCCGCCGAGATCGCGAAACCCGGCGCCAGTTCGCCCGCCTCCTCGTTGTACCAGCCGCCCAGCATGACGTCGTGCAGGCCGAGCGCGTTCGGATCGGGATCGGGATCGGACGCGGCGCTGAGCCTCGCCAGCGCGGCCTGCGCCTCTTTGTCGTGCAGGGCCAGATGTTGCAGCCGCGCGACCAGCGTTTCCACTTCAGACGGCATGGGCGCAAGCTCCCCGAGTATGACGGCGCCGCACAAGCCGCCCGGCAAGCCGGTAGCCGTATCCGCGCGCCGGCTGCTCCACCCAACGCAGGTTGAGATCGGCGAGCACGAACATCAGCCCGGATGCCGCCGCCAGCTGGAGGTAGTCGTTGGCCCAGCCGAGCCGGAAGCAGAGCTCCCTGACCGCGAACATGGCCGGAACGTGTATCAGATACAGCGCGTAGGACCGCGTCCCGATCCACGCCAGGCAGCGCCGCGCCGGTCCCTGCGCGAACACCCGCCCGCTATCCTGGGCGGCAAGGAACACGAGCGTGGCGCTGACCAGCGCGATGCCGCCGATACGGAAACGGCATAGCTTCCATTCCTCGGTGCCAAGCGCGCCGAGCGTTGCGAAGAGCCCGAGGACCAGCACCGCCATGGCCGGCTTAGGCACGCGCGCGGCGATGCGGCCGGCGCGCGCCCACACAGGCCTGGGCAGCATCGCCAGAAGCACGCCCAGCGCGATCGCATCCGTCCGGAACATGTTCTCGTGTATCGTACGTGCGAACGGCACCTGGCTGGCCACGATAACGACGGACACGAACGGCAGCGCACGCCTGGCGACCACGGCGGCCAGCGGCAGGAACACGTAGAACTGTTCCTCGAGCGACAGGCTCCACCAGGCGAAGGAGGCGCCATACTCGTATCGCATGACGACCTGGCTGTAGCGGACGTTGGCGAGATTCAGCACGCCGTAAAGCGTTGCCTGAAGGTTTGCCTGCATCGAACCGAAAAACCCGCCTTCGTTGAAGGCGCGTGTCGCAAGAAGGATGATCGCCAGCCAGAGCCATGCGGACGGCAACAGACGCGCGCCTCTCCTCAGCCAGAAGATCGCAACCTCGAACAGCGCGTCCGCCCTCCCGGTGCAGCGCGCGAGCGTCGGCAGCAGCGAGCGCGCGATGACGAAGCCGGAGATCGCAAAGAACAGGTCCACGCCCGTCCAGTAGTCGAGCCGGGCCTGCAGCCAGTCCAGCATCCGGTGCGGCCGTGTGAACAGGTCGCTGTGCAGATGGTGCAGGATCACGCCGAGCACGGCCACGCCGCGCAGCGCCTGTATCTCGACCAGCCATCGCCCGGCCGGAGGGTCAGGCGGCATCGGAGGTTGCGGCCCCGTTCGGCAACCCGAGATGGGCGAACACGTCGGCGAGGCGGCCGGCCACCACGGTGTCGGAGCAGAACGCGGCGAGCGCCGCCGTAGCCGCCTCCGACATCGCGGCGTACCGCGCCGGCGCATCGCGCGCCACCCGGAAGCTGTCCTCGTAGGCGCGCACCAGGCTCGGGAATCGCGTGGTGTTGCGGCTGGTACGTACCGCCTCGCGCGGGTCATGCGGCCAGGCAGCGGGATGCGGAAACGTCTCCACCAGGAAAGCATTCTCCGCGGAGACGTAGTCCAGCATGGCGGTATGCAGCGGGCTGATCGCCGGCCGCCCGGCAGACATGAACTCCATCAGCGGCAGGCACTGGCCCTCGTTGGTGGAAGCGTTGATCGTGTAGCTGGTCGCCCGTATCAGCGCCTGGTACTCGGCATCGGGCAGCATGCCGTGGATGAACAGCACCCTGCAGCTGAACGGCCCGAGCTTCGCCAGATCGGACAGCAGCGGCAGCAGGCCGCGCACGGGATCGAAATGGGTGGCCTTCATGATCAGCGTGGCGTCTGCCTGGTCGCGGAACGCCCAGACGAAGCCGATCAGCAGGTCGGTCCAGTTCTTCCGCCCATCGACGGGGTTGAAGATCGCCGTGTAGATCACGCCGCGCAAGGTCAACCGTTTCGGCAGAGGCCCGTACTGCGCCACATGGGCCGCCAGCGCGCGCAGACTTTCTATCCCGTCCTGGTGCGCGCGCTGCATGGCGAAAGGGGCCAGATCGAGCTGGCGGGAATCCAGCGCGATGCCGGTGACAGAGAGGGTCTCCGCCGCGTGCCAGCCGCGTGCACCGGCGGCATGGTGCGCCAGTGCCGCGTGAACCGGGGCGGGGATGCTCCAGATCGGATACGCCGCGCCCATCCTGCGCCTGACCACGTCCCTGCTGAAGGTGCTGTGGGTGACGGCAAGGCCGGTGGCGGCGAGAACCGTCGTCCAGTCGTGGCGCGTGTCGTCCTCCCAGACCTCGTCTGGGATCGTGTCGAACTCCCAGGCAAACACCGGCACCGTAGGGCAGCCCAACCCCGGCCTCGCCTTGTGCGGCGGCTCGAAGCTGAAGAAGACGCTGGAGACGTGGCGCGCCCCGGCGGTGCGCTGGATCGCGCCCACCTCGCGCGCGGGGTCGGTCACGGGAACCACGATACCGAAACGTTCGAGCATCGGCCAGAAGGCGCGGCGGACGAACCAGTAGCTGTACTCCGGCGCGCCGAGCGAGTCCTCGATCGAGGCCGCGTTGTAGGCGGAATGCACCATGATGATCATGCCGCCATCGCCCCTGATGGCGGCGGCGCCGGAGCACGCAGGCAGAGTATGTCCTGCAGCGCTGCCGACACGGTCTCGTCGCCGCAGTAGGACCGCATCGTCGCCGCTGCCTGCGCGCCCATCGCGCGATAACGGACCGGGTCGGTGGTGGCCATCTCGTAGGCCTGCCTGAAGGCCACGTTGAGGCTGCTCCAGTCCATCCGGTAGCGGGTGGCGACAAGCTCGTTGCGCGGATCGTGCGGCCATCCGCAGTATTCGATGTCGCCGCTGACGATGACGGCGTTCTCCGCCGTGACGTAATCCGCCATCGCCGTATGGGCGGGCGCGATCGCCGGCCGCCCGCCCGACATGAACTCCACCAGGGGCAGGCACTGGCCTTCGGCAAGCGAGGCGTTGACGACGAAATGCGTGTTGCCGATCAGACGCTGGTACATGTCGTCCGTGAGGTAGCCTTGCAGGACGGCGACGCGGCAGGCGAACCGCGGCAGGCGTGTCAGGATGTCGTGGAACTCCCACCACCAGAACGCGGCGTCCGCGCCTATCATCTTGAACACCAGGGTCGCGTCCGGCGTGTCGGCGAAGGCGATGACAAAGGCCGACAATATGTCCTGCCAGTTCTTCCTGCCGTCCTTGGGTGCCAGTACGCTTGTGAAGACGATGCCGTCGAGCGTCAGCACGGGGTGGTCCGCAGGCAAGCTCCCGGCTTGCGGGTACGGGTCGGGGGAGAACACGGCGAGCACGGGTTCCGGCAACGGCGGCGCGCCGGCCGGCCCCTGCCGGACCGGTGCCGGTGCCTGCGGCGATGCGGCAGCTTGCGGTGGTGCAGGTGCTGGCGCCGCAGGCAACAAGGGTGCAGGTCCCTGCGCCGCAGGCAACGCGGGCGCAGGCAACGCGGGTGCAGGCGCCTCGCTGGTCGCAGGCCCATCCTGTCCTGACATGCCGCCGGCCACAGGCCGCGTGCGCAAAGCGCGCCTTGCCCGGGAAGCCGCCCGTCCGGCCAGGCTCAGGCTCCTGGCCACCGGCGCGGGCAGCGCGTCCCGGACCGATCCACGGTACCATGTCAGCGCCTTGTGGCGCCGCGACGCGGCCCCACGGTACACGGCC
>CAHJWU010000126.1 GCA_903643085.1 Rhodospirillales bacterium | reverse complement strand
GGGCAGGTGCGCCGGCGCTGCCGCGCGGCAGGCGGTCGAGCGCACGCGTCAGGTCGGCGGCCAGCCCGCCCAGTTCGACCTGCTGGCCGAGCTCGACAGCCATCGAGCCGCGCGCCTCCAGCAGCTTGGCCAGCCAGTGCGCCACCCCGACCGAAGCGTGCGTGTTCGCCAAGGCCAGCCCCGCCGCCGCTTCCAGGGCGGAACGGGCAGGCGCCTCGAGGCATGCAACAAGGCGACGCAGATCAAGAGCCAACAACTATCTCCAAACGCACGCCAGGCGGGTCATATCGTCTTGCGAACGCTACGATGACCCCGACAGTGGCCGCAACAAAGCAAAACACCAACGCCTGACATGAAAGTGATACGAAACTCAATCGTTCCACCGTGGCTAGCCAGCGAGACTAGCCGAAATCTGGAACGTGCGATAAGTCAATTGCATGATTTTCAAGCGGCAGCTTTCACGGCAAAACGATTTAAGCATTCGGCAACGAAACTATCTTGCCTGCCGGAAGATTAAGTTGCAAGTGCGTAGCTTGGCTGGGCCACAACGCCCGGGATGGACGCGGATGGTAACCGTTTGATCGATGTGGATTTGATCCTGGCGCCGATCTCGCCCGAGCAACCCGCGGGGATGAACCTGCGTGCCGACGAGTCGGGCAGCCTCGCCTATTACCGTGTAAAGGACGCCCGCTCCGCCGCCAGGAACGCCGAGCGACAGGCGGACGCGGAGCTGGAGCGCGGCGGGCTGGCAGGTGAGTGGCGCGTGGTGTTCGACGAGGCGCAGGCCTTGCTGTGCCGGCGCAGCAAGGACCTTGAGATAGCCGCCTGGCTGACAGAGGCGGCCATACGGCTTGACGGGTTTGCCGGGTTGCGGCCCGCCTTCGCCGTGCTTGACGGGCTGGTGGAGCGCTACTGGGACACGCTGCATTCCGGTGACGCCGAGGACGTGGCCGACAAGGTGGCGCCGCTCGCCGGGCTGAACGGCACCACCGCGGAGGGCTCGCTCATCCAGCCGCTTCGCCTGGCGCCGCTGACGGCGGCGAGCAGCGGTGAGGCGGGCACGCTGTGGCACTACATGGTCAAGCGCCGCAAAGGCGCGGCCAGCCCCGAAGCGGTCCTCCTCGGCGAGGCCGTCAACAGCACGGACAGCGCCGTGTTCATCGATGTCTACCGCGACATCACGGCCGCCCTGGAGAGCTTCACCGCATTATCGCGGCGACTCGATACGCTGTGCGGTCACGATGCGCCGCCGTCATCGACGATACGAAACACGCTCATCGAGGCGCAGGACGCGCTGCGCGATTTCTCGAACCTGCCGCCGGGCGCCTTCGGCGACCCCGAGGCCGATGCGCGTATCGAAACAGCACCGGTTGACCAGGCGGACGTGTCACCGGCCCGCGCGCCGGCTATCGCCGAGACGGCGCCTGCCGGACCGGCCGAACTGCGGACGCGTGAGGATGCCCTGCGCGAGCTGGGGCGGATCGCCGCGTTTTTCCGTGAACACGAGCCGAACTCTCCCACCGCCTACACGCTTCAGACCCTCATACGGCGCGCCCGGCTGCCGCTGGCCGATCTGTTGCAGGAGTTGATCACGGACGAGGCGGTGCGTCGGGCTTACCTGAACGTGGCGGGGATCGGGCCGGAGATTTCAGAAAAATAGGCATGAGGGAGCGCCTCCCCCCGAGACGAGGCGGCACACGTTCGCCGCCTCGCGAGCACTCGGGAATAAAAGTTTTAGGTCTTTCTTAAAAAAGAGCGCCTTGCTTAACTTACGAGCCGACCAGAAACGAAGGTTGATCAGACACCATGGCCAGCATCCACGATAAACTCGAGCGTGTCCGCCGCCCGCGGGTCCACATCAAATACGAGGTCGAGACCGAAGGCGCGCAGGTCGAAAAAGAGCTGCCCTTCGTGGTCGGCGTGCTGGGCGATTTCTCCGGCCAGCCGACCGAGCCGCTGAAACCGATGAAGGATCGCAAGTTCGTCCAGATCGACCGTGATAATTTCGACGACGTGCTGGCGCGCATGACGCCCGGCCTGAAGTTCCGCGTGGCCAACACGCTGAAGGACGATGGCAGCGAGTTCGCCGTGGATCTGAAGTTCCGCAGCATGGAGGATTTCGAGCCGGGCCGCGTGGCCGACCAGATCCCGGCGCTGCGCAACCTGCTGGAGAAACGCAATCAGCTGCGTGACCTGCTGGCGAAGGCCGATCGTTCCGAGGAGCTGGAGAGCCTGCTGGAGCGCATCCTGCAGAGCGACGACGACATGAAACGCCTGGCCGCGGAGTTCGCCAGCCGCGGCGGCCAAACGCCCGCCGGCGGGGGAGACGCGGCATGAGCGGCACGCAGGTGCGCCCCGATACGGCGCAACAGGCCGGCACGCTGGCGGACGGCCCGTCGCTGCTGGACCAGGCCATCGCGGCCACGCGCCAGACCGAGCCGGACCGTGCCGAACTGCTGCTGCGCACGCTCACCGAAGAGGCGCTGTCAGGCACCGTCAACTATAACCGCAACCTGACGGTGACGATAAACAAGGCGATCGCCCTGCTGGACGCCAGGATGTCGCGCCAGCTGGCCGCAATCATGCACAGCGCGGAGTTCGTCAAGCTGGAGGGCAGCTGGCGCGGGCTGAAATACCTGGTGATGAACAGCGAGACCAGCGCCAACCTCAAGATACGCGTGCTCAACGTCAGCAAGAAGGAGCTCGGGCGTGACCTCGCAAAAGCCACCGAGTTCGACCAAAGCCTGATCTTCAAGACGGTCTACGAGAACGAGTTCGGCACCCCCGGCGGCGAGCCTTACGGCGCGTTGATCGGCGACTACGAATTCTCCAAGCACCAGGAGGACGTGGACATGTTGCGCGGCATGGCGAGCGTGGCCGCCGCCGGCTTCTGCCCGTTCATCTCCGCGGCCAACCCGACGCTGTTCGGCTTCAACAACTACTCCGAACTCTCCAAGCCGCGTGACCTGGAGAAGATTTTCGACACCATCGAATACGCGAGCTGGCGCGGCTACCGCGACAGCGAGGATTCGCGTTTCGTGACGCTCGTGCTGCCGCGCGTGCTCGCCCGGCTGCCCTACGGACGGGAGACCAAGCCGATCGACGAGTTCGATTTCGAGGAGGGTGCCACGGGTGCCAACGGCGCGGTGACAGCGCTGCCGCATGAGGAGTATTGCTGGATGAACGCTGCCTTCGTGATGGGCACGAAGCTGACCGATGCGTTCGCCAAGAACGGCTGGTGCACCGCCATTCGCGGCGCCGAGAACGGCGGCAAGGTGGAAGCCCTGCCGATGCACGTGTTCAGCAGCGACGACGGCGACGCCGACCTGAAATGCCCGACCGAAGTGGGCATCACCGACAGGCGCGACAACGAACTGGCCAAGCTCGGCTTCCTGCCGCTGTGCCATTACAAGAACACCGATTACGCGGTGTTCTTCGGCGCCCAGACCACCCACAAGCCGAAAAAATACGATCGCCCCGAAGCCACCGAGAACGCGGCGATATCGGCCCGCCTGCCCTATTTGATGGCCACCTCGCGCTTCGCGCATTACCTGAAGGTGATCGGCCGCGACAAGATCGGCTCGTTCATGGAAGCCACCGAGTGCGAAACCTGGCTGAACCGCTGGATACAGAACTACGCCAACTCGAACCAGAACCCCGGCACGGCGATGAAGCTGCAATATCCGTTGCGTGAAGCCAAGGTTACCGTGCGTGAGGTTGCGGGCCGGCCGGGGTCGTATAACGCGGTTGCCTGGCTGCGTCCCTGGTTGCAACTGGAGGAGCTGACCACGTCCATGCGGCTGGTGGCGCGCATTCCCAAGGCAAACTAGGCAAAGCCGTCTTTGCAAAAGAAGCGGAAAACTTGTGTTCTGTTCGCCTGCACCAAGGCGCGTGCAGGCCGGGAGATTGCGGCTCATGCTCCAGCGAACGGATAGTTTCTTGCTTCTCTTTTGCACAGAAGGCGTGGCCTCCCTACCCTGCCCGCCATGACCGCCCTGGCCGACGCAGAAACCCTGATAGCCCACATCGACGCAGCCCTTTCGCGCCAGGTCGACGCCGTAATACACGCGCCGCAGTTCCAGGCCCTGGAAGCCGCCTGGCGCGGCGTGCACCTGCTCGCAGAAACCGTGGCGCGCACCAGGCTGGTGCGCCTGCGCGTGCTGGACGTGACGTGGTCGGAACTGTGCCGCGACATCGAACACGCCGTTGAGTTCGACCAGAGCGTGCTGTTCCGCCTGATCTACAGCGACGAGATCGGCACGCCCGGCGGCCAGCCGCTGGGGCTTCTGGTGGGCGACTACCAGGTGGCCCACCGCGCCGGCCTGGGGCGTACGGACGACGTATCCGCCCTGCGCGGCCTGGCGGCGATCGCGGCCGCCGCGTTCTGCCCGCTGGTGCTGGGCGCGTCGCCGGCGCTGCTCGGCCTGGAACGCTTCGCCGAAATGGGCTCCGGCCTGGACCTGGCGGACGCGTTCGAGACCGAGGCGTATCTGCGCTGGCGGTCGTTGCGCCAGCAGGAGGACACCAGGTTCCTGGGCGTGGTGCTGCCGCGGGTGCTGCTGCGTCACTCCTGGACGCCGCATGACAGGCGCCGTGTCGACAGGTTCCGCTACGAGGAGGACATCGGCGCGGACGGCAGCGGGCTGCTGTGGGGCAACGCCGCGTTCGTGTTTGCGGTGGCGGTGATACGCCGGTTCGACCAGAGCGGCTGGTTTGCCGACCTGCGCGGCGCGCCGCAGGACCGCGAGGCCGGCGGCCTGGTGCGCGACCTGCCCCCTTACGTGTTCGACACGGATCGCCACGCCATCGCCGCCCAGCCGCCGCTGGAGGTGCGCGTCAGCGGCGGGCAGGAACAGAGCCTGAGCGAGTTGGGCCTGCTGCCGCTCTCGGCCGCGCCTTACACCACCGCGCTGCTGTTCAACACCAACGCCTCGCTGCACGCGCCGGCGTCCTATGACAGATCCGAGGCGACGTGGAACGCGCGGATCTCGTCGATGCTGCAATATATGCTGTGCGTGTCGCGCTTCGCGCATTTCCTGCTGATGATGATGCGCGACAGGGTGGGCAGCTACGCCGGCGCGTCCGAAGTGCAGCGCACGCTCAACACCTGGATCGCCGCCTATTGCCTGGGCTCCGATGGCGCGACGGACGAGATGCGCGCGCGCTTTCCGTTGCGCGACGCGGGCATCGAGGTGGCCGAGATCGCCGGGCGTCCAGGCGCGCTCGCCTGCACGATACGGCTGCAGCCGCATTTCCAGCTCGACAGCATCGCCACCAGCTTCCGCCTGGTGACCGAGCTGGCCGCGCAGAACCGGTAGGGGACGGGCGATGTCAGAGACCCAGACGACGCACAGCGAGATCGCCGCGATGCTCGAGGCGGGCCAGCTGTCCGCCGCCATCGAGACGCTCGGGGGCAAGCTGCGGGGCAGGCCTACCGATCACGCGGCGCGCACCCTGCTTGCGGAGTTGCTGTGCCTGGCCGGCGCGTTCGACCGGGCGGAGGCCCAGCTCGCCGTGCTGGCGCAGCAGACGGTGGACCGCCCGGTGGCGATAGCCAGGCTCCGCCACCTGGTGCGCGCCGCCAGCGCGCGGGAAGCCTGGTTCACCAAGGGCGCGGTGCCGGCTTTGCTCGGCGAGCCCACGCCGGCGCAGCGCGTGGCCATGGAGCTTGCAGTCGCGATGCGCGCCGGCCAGGCAGACGGCACGGCCGAGCTTCTGGTGCAGGCCGAAGCGCTGCGCGCCAGGACTCCCGGTGTCGCTGACGGCGTGAGTTTCGACGATCTGCGGGACGTCGACGACCGCAGCGCCTGGTTCCTGGAGATACTGACGGGGGATGGCGGCTACATGTGGGTCGATATGGCCACAGTCGCCGGCCTTCGTTTCCAGCCAGCCGCCCGTCCGATCGACCTGCTGTGGCGCGAGGCACGCATGGCGTTGCATGATGGGCGCGTGGCCGACATCGTTATCCCCGCGCAATATGTGAGTACGCAGCCGAGCGAGGCGCAGCGCCTGGCCCAGGTGACTGACTGGACGGAGGCGCCCGGCGGCGCCTTTACCGGTGCCGGCCAGCGCCTGTGGCTTGCCGGCGAGGAAGCGCTCGGCCTGCTGGACCTGACCGAGCTCACCTTCACGGCGCCCGCATGAGCGGCGCCACCCTGTCGCTGTTCGGCCCGTCCTTGCTGGACCGCTTGCTGGACGACGCGCCGGACGTGCGTGTGGAGACGCCGCGCAGCCGCCAGGCGATGATGCGAGACGCTCTGGAAAGCCTGCGCCGGGACCTGGAATCGGTGCTGAACACCCGCCGCTGCCCGATCTCGCCGCCGGCCGGGCTGACGCGCCTGCGCCGTTCGCTGCTGACCTACGGCGTGGGGGACTTCATCGGCGCCAACATGACGACGCGCGAGCAGCGCGCGGTGTTCGCCTCCGGCCTGGAGGAGGCGATACGCGAGTGCGAGCCGCGCTTCCGCCAATTGTCGGTGACCGTGCTGGACCCGCGCGAGGCCACCGAGCGCGTGCTGCGGCTGCGCATAGAAGCCATGGTGGTGCTGGAGGATGCCGCCGTGCCCGTGCTGTTCGCCTCCTCGGTGAACCCGGCCACCCTGCGTTTCTCGGTGGCGGAGGCCAGCCATGTCTGACCAGCTGCTGCCGCTCTACGACCAGGAGCTGGCCTATCTGCGCACGCTGGCCGGCGAGTTCGCCGACGCGCACCCCAAGATCGCCGGCCGGCTGCGGCTGTCGGCGGACGCGGTGGACGATCCCCACGTCGCCCGCCTGATCGAGGGCTTCGCGCTGATCGCCGCGCGCATCAGGCAGAAGCTGGACGACGAGTTTCCTGAGCTGACAGACAGCCTGCTGGGCGCGCTCTACCCGCACATGCTGGCACCCTTCCCGTCCGCCTCGATCGCGCGCTTCTCGCCGCTGGAGGATCTGGACGGGGTCTATCGGATCGCCCGCGGCACCCCGCTGGAGATGGAGCCGATCGCCGGCGAGGCGTGCCGCTACCGCACCACCCAGGATGTGGAGCTGTGGCCGGTCGCGGTGCGCAGCGCCGAGCTGGGCGGCCGCCCGCTTGTCGCACCCGCCGGGCCGCACACGGAGGCCGCGACCAGCAGCCTGCGCCTGGTGCTGGAGTGCCTCTCGCCCGGCCAGAGCTTCACCGCGCTCGGCATGGACCGGCTGCGCTTCTACCTGCACGGCCTGCCGCAGCACGCGGCGGGGCTCTACGAGCTGCTGTGCAACAACCTGGTCGGCGTGGCCCTGGCCGACCATCCGGAGGACAGGCGCGCCGTCTTCCTCGGCCCGCAGGCCATCACGCCTGTCGGGTTCTCGCCGGAAGAAGGGCTGCTGCCCTATTCGGCACGCTCGCTCGCCGGCTACCGGCTGCTGGGCGAGTATTTCTCCTACCCGCAGAAATTCCTCTTCGTCGACCTGGCCGGCATCACCGCCAAAACGCTTCTGCACACCGGCAACCGGCTGGAGGTGTTCTTCTACTTCGATCGCGCAGCGCCCGGGCTGGACCGCCAGGTGTCGGCGGAGAGCTTCGCGTTCGGCTGCACGCCAATCGTCAACCTGTTCAGCCAGCGCGCCGAGCCGATCGCGCTGACCCACGAGCATGCCGAGTACCACGTGGTGCCGGATTCCCGCCGCCACGCCACGCGCGAGGTGTATGCGGTGGACCGCGTGACCCTGAACGAGGCGGGCCGCGGCACACGC
Source organism: Rhodospirillales bacterium (assembly GCA_903643085.1). GTDB lineage: Bacteria > Pseudomonadota > Alphaproteobacteria > Acetobacterales > Acetobacteraceae > BOG-908. The sequence continues at coordinate 778 of CAHJWU010000126.1, read as the reverse complement.
GACGTGCTGCCCTTCTTCGCCAGCCACCACGCCGCCGATCCGGCGCGCCAGACGCTGTTCTGGACCACGCAGCGCCGCCGCCTGGCCGAGGCCGACGACAGCACCGACGTGACGCTCTGCATCGTCGACACCGAGCTGAACGCCGCCTCCCCCACCGACGGCATCATCGCCCTGGAGACCACCTGCCTGAACCGCGAGTTGCCGCGCCAGATACCGTATGGCGGCAACCGGCCCGCAATCAGCCTGGTGGACGGCGCGGCCGAAGTCACCGCGGTGCGCTGCATGGCGCCGCCCACCCCCACATTGCGCCCGCCTGGCGGGCGGCGCTCCGGCTGGCGCCTGGTCTCGCAGCTCTCGCTCAACCACCTCTCGCTGGGCGATGGTGCCGCGGGCGCGGACGCGCTACGCGAGATCCTGCGCCTGCACGATTTGCGCGACGTGCCGGAGACGCGCGCCGCCATCGACAGCCTGCGCAGCGTCACCTGCACCCGCGGCACCGCGCGCCTGCCTGGCAATGGGGCGATCTGCCGTGGCGTGGACGTGTCGCTCGAGCTGGACGCGCGCCGGCTGGAAGGCACCGGCGCGTTCCTGCTCGCCAGCGTGATCGACCGGTTCCTCGGCCTCTACGCCTCGATCAACAGCTTCACCCGGCTTACCGTGCGCCTGCACGGCCGGGACGAGGCGCTGTGCACCTTCCCGCCGCGCGCCGGCGAACGGCCGCTGGTATGAGCCGGCGCGTGGTGCCCGACGTACGCCCGGGCCTGTCACTGGGCGCCCG
>CAHJWU010000125.1 GCA_903643085.1 Rhodospirillales bacterium | reverse complement strand
CCTTGACCCGGCTCGGACGGGCGGCGGCAGCCTGTGCCGCCGGGCCCGGCTCGATTATCGCCGGGCGGGCGGGCGTGAGCGCGCGGTGCACGAGCCCTGCATCGATCTGCGCGGCGTCTTCCGTGCTGGCCAGGAAGAGCGTGGCGGCCAGGCTGCTGCGCAGGCGCCGGCCGGAGCCGCCGGCGTCTGCCACGAGGGCGGCTATGGCATGGCGGTCGAGCATGTCCGGCCTGTGTCCAAGCGCGTCCAGGCGGCGGACGATGAGGGCTTCGATCGCCTGCGGGCCGAGCCGGGCGCCTGAGGTCTGGGGGGTTTGCGTGTCCATCCAGTCAGCCGACCGGCGCGGCCGAGGCGGTTTGGCGCAGGCGGGCGATCGCGAGCACGAGCAGGACCGGGAACAGCACCGGCGGAAATTGCTGATAGCCGCCGGTGAACAGGAACAGCAGCATCAGCGGCACGAACAGCGCGCCCTGCAGGGCGGCACGTTCCGCGCGCCAGAACAGGGCCAGATAGGCCAGCAGGAACGGCAGCCCGTATTCCAGGAACACCTTCACCGGCGTGTTCACGTCGAACGCGTAAGGCAGGCTGAGCTTTTCGCTCACGCCCGCGCCGATGCCGGTGAACAGGGCCGACGGCTCGCGGGCGAGCACGTCCGACATCAGCCAGAACGGCGTGACGAACCGCATGTGTCCGCTGGTGCCGGGATGGGAGACCTCGCCCAGGCGGTCCGACAAGGCGGCCGCGAAATCCGGCGCCGCCACGGTTGCCGCCGCCAGGATCAGGCCCAGCGCGCAGGCGGACACGACGGCGATCCTGAGGAATTTCGGGCCGATCCGCACCCCGGCGAACAGGAAGAAGCTGGCGAGCACGATCCAGCCGGTGCCGGAGAAAGACAGCAGCAAGCCCGCGGTGAACAGGCAGAAATACAGCGCACGCCGCGCGGTCAGCACCTCGATCATCAGGCCGGCTGCCATGAACTGTGACATCACCGAGGGTTCGATGAGGAACAGGCCGTTCGATTTCAGGACCTCGCCGATGCCCACCGGGATTTCGAGGTTGTAGCCCTGCTCCAGGAGGAACCTGTCAGGCACCAGGCCGGAGAAGGCGAACAGGCGGAGGCCCACGAACTGGGCGGCGAACTGGGCGATGCCCAGCCCTGCCACGATGGCGAGCAGGCGGTTGATGCGGGCGAAGAACGCGGCCTCGTCCACCGGGACGGCGAAGCTCAGCGTGCCAAGCGCGGTGATGCCGAGAAAATGCAGCAGGGAATTCGTGCTGGGCGCGGCGTCGAACGTGGCGGGCGAGGTGGCATGCCAGGCGGCGCCCAGCAGGGCCAGGCCAACCAGGCCGAGATAAATGGCGGTGCGGCCGCGATGCAGCACCAGCGTGCCGTGCGCCAGGCCCCAGGCGCCGAGCGCCAGCCCGATCGGGCCCACGATGCTGAGCGGGGCCGCACCGGCCAGAACGCCGAAGCGCTGCAGGAACAGGCAGACGCAAAGCAATACGGTTGTGAAACGCAGACAAGCCGCTTGCGTTTGCTGCACGATAGGAGTGACGGTCAGCTTGGGCCGCGCTGGTGGGGGTGTGTCTAGGACAATGGCGGGGTTGAACACGAAAACTCTCTTGCCTGGGGTGGCTGGCGACGTCGCAGGAACGCGTCGGGCCGGCTGGCCCCGGCAGATTAACATGGCGCGGCGGTGTTCGTTCCGGCTGATGCTCAGGCTCGGCGCGGTTCCACCTGCGATAGTGGCCCTGGGGGTTTGTCACCCGCCGAAGGCGAGCGCGCAGGCGATAGACGAATACCTCAACGCCGGCATACCAGGCTACGACACCGCGGCCGGCGTGACGGTGGCCACACGCGCCCATCCGGAATACGAAGCCCAGGGCGTCCGCCTCGGCAATTTTGTGATCACTCCCGAGCTGAAGGAAAGCGTGGGTTACGACGACAACGTGACCGGCACGCACGACGCACACGGCAGCGCGATGATAGAGACCAACGCCTCCGTCAACGCCGCCGGCGCCTGGTCAGACATACGCTTCGCCGGTGCCCTGACAGTGGACGATTACGAGTATCCCGAGCAGTCCGACCAGGGCTACACCAACTGGTCGGCCGCGCTCGGCGGCAGCCACGATTTCGGGCGCGACACGCTGAGCGTCGGCTACACGCACCTCAACCTGAACCAGACGCCGCGTGGCCTGAACATGCCGGGCCTCAACCAGACCATCGCCTACCGGATGGACGACCTGCGCGCCAACTACCACGTCGATCTCGGCCATTTCTTCGTCCAGCCCGGCATCGACGTCTCGTATTACAGTTTCGACAACGGCAACGTAGGCGGCGAGGAATACCTGCAGACCTACCGCGACCGGGTGACGATCTCGCCGGAACTTGTCGGCAGCTATGAATTCGCGACACGGCGCCGCGTCGTGGTCGTCCTGCGCGACACGCAATCCGATTTCGACCAGTCGCCGCCCGGCCAGCCGAGGCAGAACTTCAACGACGCCTCGGCGCTGGGCGGATTGGCCTACGACGCGGACGGAATCATCGGTTTCCGCCTGCTGGCTGGCTATGAGGAACGCAGTTTTGCCGCCAGCGCCGCCTACCGCTCGATATGGGCGCCGGTCGTGGAAGGGGCCGTCACCTGGACGCCCACGGGACTGACGACGGTGACCGGCTCCGCCGCGCGATACATCGAGGATTCCGCGGCGGAGGCGACCGTCGGCTACACCGAGACCGCGTTGAAGCTCAAGGTGGACCATGAATACCTGCGAAACGTGATCCTGTCCTTGCACGGCGCGTTCTATCTCGACGATTACGGCAAGGCGGTAAACGGCACAGGCGGCGGTAACGAGAACTTCCTCACCGCAGGCGTGGGCGCTTCGTACGCGGTGAACCGGAACGTGCGCCTGGCTGCCGACTACACGTTCTCGACGCGGAACAGCAGCAGCGGCGGCGCGGTCTTGCCTGAAAGCTTCCTCACCAACGGCGAGGTGTTCGGCAACAACTATTCCGAGAACACGTTCCGCCTGACGCTGCGCCTGGCGCTTTAGCCGACTGGAGAGTTTTGATGCTGGTACGTAGTGGAGCAAGCAGGGCATTCTTCCTTGCAAGGAAGAAGCAGGCAATTTCTGGCGCTCCGCCGCTTCAGCAGCTGCGCTTGGCAGGCGGCATCCGGCTGCCACAAAAGCGGGGAGACGAAAGTTTTTTGGTCTCGTTTTCCAGAAAAGGGCTGCTTGCCTGCCTGCTGGCGCTGGCAGCCGCGGCCTGCACCCCAGGCGGCGACCTGCAGCCGCTGGCCGACTACACGCCCGGCGCCTACCGGCTCGGCGGCGGCGACCAGATACGGGTGATCACCTTCGGGTCCGACCAGCTCAGCGGCCAGTTTCACGTGGACGACCAGGGCCAGGTCGCGATGCCGCTGGTCGGCAACATCATGGCGGGCGGCCTGACGTCGACGCAGTTCGCCGCGAGGCTGGAAGACACGCTGACGTCGCAGAAATTCCTCAGGGAGCCGAAGGTCTCCGTCGAGGTGCTGGCCTACCGGCCGATCTTCGTGCTGGGTGAGGTGAGCAAGCCGGGGCAATACAACTATTCGCCCGGGATGACGATGCTCACGGCCGTGGCGGTTGCCGGCGGCTTCACGTATCGGGCGGTCGAGGCGTATGCGGGCGACGTGCGGACGGTGGGTGAGGCGGCCACCGAGGGCAAGATCACGCCGCACTCGTTCCTGGCGCCTGGGGATGTGGTCAAGGTTTACGAGCGTCATTTTTAGGCAAGCGACTCGACTGCCTGCCTGATGCCGGACCTCACCAGACGCACCGTGCTGACCGGACTGGCCTCCGCGGCCGTCATGCCGCTCGGCGGAACAGGACGCTACGACGTGCTGGCCGATTACCGCTTCGGCAACGCGCGCGCGGACGCCACCGTGCGCGACATGGCAGAGCTTCGGCGGAACTTCCGGTTTCGCTATATCTACGACAGCGGCCGGCTGGACGGCCTGGACTCCTACTGGTCCAAGCATCGGGACTATCCGGAAGGTGATCCGCGTTCGCTGCACGTGTTCGGCGCCGACCATCTCGCGTTGAAGGGTCGCGTGCCGCCTGGCGGCGGCCTGCGGCCGGGTGGCCTCGAATCCGCCATGCTGCGGGCGCTGCTGCCGGTCACCCAGGGGATGGTTGTCGAAATGCGTGCCAAGTTGCCGCGCGGTATAGGCACATGGCCGGCATTTTGGTTGAACCCGGGCGTGGAACATCCTGACGGACATTTCTCCGCGACGCCCTGGCCGCCGGAGATCGACATCTTCGAGTTCTTCGACTGGCAAGGCCGGCCCCGCCCGCGTGTGATGACGGCGCATCTCCAGGATGCCGGCCGGCCGCTGGATTTCGGCAACACCGTGCTGATGTCGAGGTTTGCGGGTGGCGAATACGATCCGGGGATCGACTTCTCGGACGGCTACCACGTCTTCGGGTTGGACTGGCAGGCCGACATGCCGGTCTGGTTGCTGGACGGGCAGGTGGTACAGCGCTGCCACTATCTCTGGCGGGCGCCGCCTGCCCACATTCTCATCACCAACCAGATCGGGATGTCACTCAAGGGAACCGACATGTCGAAGATGACGATCGAGGGTGACGGTTGGGATTACTGCGTGGATTACCTGCGGGTGTTCCGTCAGGTGTGATGCCTATGTGAGTGGCCGTGCCGCCGCCGCGGCCAAGCACTGGCTAATGGTAAAAGGCGCCCCACGCCAGCAGCCCGAGGATGAGCCAGAACACGGCGCCGAGTGCCAGGCCGATGACCAGGCCGCGGGCCGGGCCCAGCAGGTCCCCTGACGTTTCCCCGACGAGCTTGCGGCCCTGCGAGTCGGTTCGCCGCAGCGGCAGGAGGATTGCTGCGGGGCGGGCGTCGGCATCGGCTTGGAGAGGGTGCGTTTCCGCCTGCCGCGTGAAAACCTCAAGTCGTGCAGCCATTTCAACCCCTGCGTGTGCGCGGCTTGGCCGTGCCTTTTTAGTTTGGATGCGTTTCAGTTTTTGAATGACAGGCTTGTGAATGACTGTGGTTATAGCGCCTTTCGCGTAAAAGGCCAGGACAACTAATTTTTCATCTTTAAGCCATCATGCTGCCTCATTTGTATAAAGCGGCGGTAAACGCGGGTGCAGGCAGCCGCCATCCGCCGCCTCCCTTGCGGCATCCGCCTCGGCTGTGCTGGATGTGGCCATGCAACCCGTAGCCTCGACAAGCCGCATCCTGATCCTGGATTTCGGCAGCCAGGTCACCCAGCTCATCGCCAGACGGCTGCGCGAAGTCGGCGTGTTCTGCGAGATATGGCCGTTCACAGCCTCGCCGGAGCGCATCCTGGCGTGGGCGCCTGGCGGGCTGATCCTGTCCGGCGGCCCGGCGAGCGTCGCCGACGCGGGCGCGCCCCTGTCCGATCCGGCAATACTGGCGCTCGGCCTGCCGGTGCTTGGCATCTGTTACGGCCAGCAATTGCTGGTGGCCCAGCTTGGCGGCGCCGTTCAGGGCAGCGACCACCGGGAGTTCGGCCGCGCCTACGTCGACGTGACGGCCGATTGCGCGCTGTTCCACGGAGTCTGGGCGGCAGGCGCGCGCGAACAGGTCTGGATGAGCCACGGCGACCGGGTCACCGCGCTGCCGCCCGGCTTTCAGGCGGTTGCCAGCAGCGCCGGCGCCCCGTTCGCCGTCATCGCCGACGAGAGGCGGCACATCTACGGCACGCAGTTCCACGTCGAGGTGGTGCATACGCCGCACGGTGCTGCGCTGCTCCGCCGCTTCGCGCTCGGTGTGTGCGGCTGCACCGGCGACTGGACGATGGCGGCGTTCCGCGAGCAGGCGATCGCCCGCATACGTGACCAGGTCGGGGGCGGGCGGGTAATCTGTGGCCTGTCCGGCGGCGTGGACAGCTCGGTGGCCGCGATGCTGCTGCATGAGGCGGTGGGTGACCGGCTGACCTGCATCTTCGTCGATCACGGGCTGCTGCGCGCCAGCGAGGCGGAGCAGGTGGTGAAGACGTTCGGCGACCGCTTCCACGTCAAGCTGGTGCATCGCGAGGCCAGCGCGCTGTTCGTGGGCGCGTTGGCCGGGGTGACGGACCCTGAGACCAAGCGTAAGATCATCGGCCGGCTGTTCGTGGAGGTGTTCGAGGAAGAGGCGGCCCGCGCCGGCGGGGCGGACTTCCTTGCGCAGGGCACGCTGTATCCTGACGTGATCGAAAGCGTCTCGGTGACCGGCGGGCCGTCGGTCACGATCAAGAGTCATCACAACGTGGGCGGCCTGCCAGAGCGCATGCGCATGCGGCTGGTGGAGGCGCTGCGCGAACTGTTCAAGGACGAGGTGCGCGTGCTGGGGCGCGAACTGGGGCTGTCTGACGCGATCGTCGGGCGCCATCCGTTCCCCGGACCCGGCCTGGCGATACGCATCCCCGGCGAGGTGACGCCGGAGAAGCTCGACATCCTGCGGCGGGCCGACACCATCTATCTGGAAGAGATACGCGCGGCCGGGCTGTATGACGCGATCTGGCAGGCTTTCGCCGTTCTGCTGCCGGTGCGCAGCGTGGGCGTGATGGGCGATTACCGCACGTACGACCAGGTGTGCGGACTGCGCGCGGTGACCAGCACGGACGGGATGACGGCCGACGTCTACCCGTTTGGCATGGAGTTTCTGACGCGCGTGGCGGGGCGCATCGTCAACGAGGTGCGCGGAATCAACCGTGTGGTGTTCGATGTGACCAGCAAGCCGCCTGGGACGATCGAGTGGGAATGAATTGGGATCGTTCGCAGGCTATCGCGAACAATCGATTCAACCGGCTGATATCGTTATATGTCAAGTAGTTATCTAGCGCCAGCTATCGGCTACAATCGCGGGTAAGCGGCGGGACATGACGGTAGTGCAGACGGCACGCTCTTTCAGCTTACCCTGCCAAAAACGGTCATACCGTCACGTTCTATTATCAATCAGAGATACGTTTTGCGTGTAAGCCGTTGGTAGAGAATAGAAATAAGCGGGGCTCGACGGTATTCTTTCTGACGGAAAATTATAGCACGAAACGCCTCGTTTTTACCGTCAGGAGCCTCGTTTCATGCTTACCGACCTTGCGCTTAAGCGGCTGAAACCGAACGAGAAGACTTACAAAATTGCCGACCGTGACGGTATGTACGCGGCGATTTCGCCGGCAGGCCAAACAGCCTTCGGGTACGACTATCGGCTGCACGGACGGCACGAGACGCTGACCTTCGGCAAGTAGGGTCCCGACGGACTCTCCCTTGGCGAGGCGCGGGAGCGCTGTAAGCTCGCCCGCAAGCTCGTTGCGGAAGGAAAATCGCCTGCGCTCGAAAAGCAGCGGTAGAAGCGGCGCGTTTCGGGTGAGCACAGCTTCGGCGAAGTCGGCGCTCGCTACTTCAAGGAAGCACGCATGGCCGACAGCACCCGGTCCATGCGTAAGGCGATCTTCGACCGAGATATCGAGCCCGCCTGGAAGAACCGGCGGCTTTCTGAAATCGCGCCCGACGACTTCCGCCAGCTCTGCGGCAGGGTGAAGGACCGAGGGGCACCGGCGATCGCGATCCATGTGCGTGACATCGTCAAACAGATCTTCGGCTTCGCGATCCTGCACGGCGAGAAGGTGCCCAACCCTGCGGACGAGGTCGGACCGGCCTTCATCGCCACATTCGAGCCTTAGGACCGGGCTCTATCACCGGCGGAAATTCGTGTCCTGCTGACGCAGATCGAGAAGGTCGCCAGGCTGCCGACGATCCGCCTGAGACTGAAGCTTCTCCTGCTGACGATGGTCCGCAAAAGCGAGTTGCAGGATGCAACGTGGGACGAGATCGACTTCGAGCGAGCCGTCTGGACGATCCCCAAGGAGCGGATGAAGCGCTCGAAGGCGCACAACGTCTACCTGTCGCAACAGGTGCTCGACATCATGATCGCCCTCAAGACCTGCGCCGGCAATTTTCGCTATCTGCTGCCGTCCCGCTACGATGCGGACGCGCCCATGTCACGAGCGACCTTCAACCGTGTCACTACTCGATTATCGACACGGCGAAGAAGATGGGAAGCGTTGGCGCCGTTCACGGTGCATGACCTTCGCCGGACGGGCTCAACGCTGCTGAACGAGCTCGGCTTCAACCGCGACTGGATCGAGAAAGCGCTCGCGCACGAAGACTCGCGATTGTCGCGGGGCGTCTATAACAAGGCGGAGTATGAGCCGCAGCGACGGCACATGCTTCAGGATTGGGCTGATATCGTCGATGCCTGGGCGGAGGGTCGGAAATACACGCACACGCTTTAGTCTTTTCGATGGGACTGCTCACCCCTGAGTCGCCCGCGTAGGTCTGGAACGGCGCAGCCGCACATCCGGCCTGGCCGTCAGCACCTGCGACGTTCGGCGACGTTCGGCGAGCCAGGCCTCTACCTCGCTTAGGTCCCAAGCAGCGCATCGAGGTGTCAGGTAGAACCGATAGTGTCCGCGCTCATGGTGGAAATTTTCTTGCAGGAGCGGGTGTAGGTTGAGGTGGCCATCGGATCGTCTGGC
>CAHJWU010000124.1 GCA_903643085.1 Rhodospirillales bacterium | reverse complement strand
CTGCTCGCCGGCCGGCCCGTCATACGCGCCGCCGAACTGCTGCCCGCGCTGGACGACGCCGCCGCGGCCGCCGACAGGACCCGCCCGCCGATCGACTCCCACATCGCCGCCTTCATCGTCTCCCGCGCGGACGCAACCTTGGCCGGCGACCTGCCCCACCTCGCAAGTTTCGCCGGCGAGGCCGAACGCCTCTCCGTCCTGCGCCTGTTCGCCCGCCTGCAGAACCGCCTGAGCCCCGGCCGCCTGCCCGGCCTGGCCAACTGGCTCATCGCCTGCGGCCTGGCCGGCGTATCGGACTGGCGAAGCCAGCGCACCCGCGCCGCCCTGCAGGACAGCCTGCTGCAAGCCGCCTCAGACGGCCAGATCGGCCGCATGGCCGATTTGCTGAACGACGGACCAGCCCGCGCCGCCGACGAGAAAGGCGCCGAACAGGCTGCCGCCCGCATCCGGTCGCTCGAAGCCGCCCTCGCGCGTATCACCGAAGACGCCCCGCGGCGCCACCAGGCCGCCCAGTTCCTCGGGCATGAACTCGTGACGGGCGCCGGCCTCCTCGCCAGCCTTGGCGCCGCAGTGGCACTGGCCATCCGGTGACTCCCGCCGCCGCCGCTCCCCAGCCCGCAAGCTCCCCCGCCAAGGGCTCCGTCCTGTGGGTTCAGGGCCTCGCCTCCGGCGCCCTGCTCACCTTCGCCACCCCGACAGCCCTTGTGCTCGCAACCTTGCTCGCCCCCGCCATCGCCTGCGCGCTGGGTGAGAAAGGCGCGGCTGGCGGCGCCACCCGCGCCGTCGCCCTCTGCTGCGCCGCCGCGTCGCTCTCCCCGCTATGGCACCTCTGGATGCAGGGGGACGGCATGGACGCCGCACTGGATGCCGTATCCAACCCGCTCACTCTGGTCATCGCCTGGGGCGCCGGCGCCTGCGCCTGGGCGCTCTGCCAGGTCGTCCCCGTCATACTGCGCACCGCCTGGAACGCAAGCGAGGCCGCCCGCGCCCGCAGCCTGCAAGACGAACTCACCCGCACACGAGACGAGTGGGACCTGCCAACAGGCGGCCAGTAACAAAACCCTGTTGATTGAGAAAAAACCTCCAGCCCCCGACGGCGGAGCTTTGCGCACCCGCCGACAGGAACCAGAGGTTTTCTGGCTACCCTCCGAAAGAACGCCAGGCGTTACGCCGCCTGCGCCATCCGACGCTCGGCAACCTGCATGCGCATCGCCTTCTGCAGCTTCTCGAACGCCCGCACCTCGATCTGGCGCACACGCTCGCGGCTGATGTTGTACTGCTGCGAAAGCTCCTCCAGGGTCGTCGGGTTGTCCTTCAGCCGGCGCTCGATCAGGATGTGACGCTCCCGGTCGTTCAGCGACGTCAGCGCGCCACCCAACAGCGCCTTGCGGCCGGACAGCTCCTCGCGCTCGGCCAGCTCGCTCTCCTGGCTCTCGCCCTCATCGACCAGCCAGTCCTGCCACTCGCCCTCGCTGTCGGCGCGGACCGGCGCGTTCAGACTGTGGTCCGGCGCCGCCAGACGACGGTTCATGCTCACCACATCCTGCTCCGGCACGCCGAGCGTGGTCGCGATCTTGGACACGTGCTCCGGACGCAGATCGCCGTCCTCGATCGCCTGCATCTGGCCCTTCAGCCGGCGCAGGTTGAAGAACAGCTTCTTCTGCGCCGCCGTGGTGCCCATCTTCACCAGCGACCAGCTGTGCAGGATGTATTCCTGGATCGCCGCGCGTATCCACCACATCGCGTATGTGGCCAGGCGGAACCCCCGATCCGGGTCGAAGCGCTTGACGGCCTGCATCATGCCGACATTGCCTTCGCTGATCAGCTCGCCCACCGGCAAGCCGTACCCGCGATAGCCCATGGCGATCTTGGCCACCAGACGAAGATGCGAGGTCACCAGCTTGTGGGCGGCCTTCATGTCTTCCTTGTCGCGCCACGCATGGGAGAGCGACAGCTCCTCCTCTGGCGTGAGCATCGGAAACTTGCGTATCTCCTGCAGATAGCGGGAGAGGTTGCCCTCTGGGGCGACATTGACAAACGCTGCAGCCATGGAAACGGCTCCTTCTCACCCGACGACGGCATCCGGTTACTGCCCTCTACGGCGCAGCATGGCCTGCGGTTGCGGGTGACACCCTGTGGAGCGCGAGGACGTTATCGCGCGGACCAGCCGGATCCCTGTAAGAAGGCAACCCGGCGCCGCGGTCGGAGGTGCAGCACGCCCGCTGCACCAACAGGCACAGTCATAGAGGACCGCTCCGGTCCTGTCAACACCGGAAGGCTTGCGAAACGTTTGTCACCGCTATGTGAACGCGGTTAACTTTCGGACAGCGCGCCCAGCAAACCATTGAAATCCTCCGGCAGAGGCGTCTCGAACCGCATCTCGTGCCCGGTAACCGGATGGCGGAACCCCAGCACCGCCGCATGCAGCGCCTGCCTCGGAAAATCCAGCAACCGCCCGCGCGCCGGCTCCGGCACCCCCCGGCTGACCGCCGGAATCCGCCGCAGATACACCGGATCGCCCACCACGGGGTGCCCCGCCGAGGCCAGGTGCACCCTGATCTGATGCGTCCGTCCCGTCGCCAGGCGGCACTCCAGCAGGCTTGCCGCCGAATGATACACGCCGGTGGTGCGATACCGCGTCAGTGCCGCCTTGCCGCCACGCGTCACCAGCGCCATCCGCTTCCTGTCGCGCGGGTCCCGCCCGATCGCCCCCTCGATCTCGCCACTCGCCGGCAACACCAGTCCCCAGACCAGCGCCACATACGCCCGCTCGATGTCGCGCGCCGCGAACTTCGCCGACAGCGCCGCCAGCGCCTGCTCGGTCTTGGCCACCACCATAACGCCGGACGTGTCCCGGTCCAGCCGGTGCACGATACCCGGCCGCCGCTCCCCGCCAATCCCAGGCAGGCTGTCGCCGCAATGCGCCAGCAGCGCGTTCACCAGCGTGCCGTCCTCGTGCCCGGGCGCCGGATGCACCACCAGCCCCGCCGGCTTGTCCAGCACGATCAGGTGCCGATCCTCGTGCAGGATCGTGAACGCGATCGCCTGCGCCCGCGGCACTGCATCCACCACCGCCGGCGGTGCCAACTCGTATGCCCCCCCAGCCCGCACCGGATCGGCCGGTGCCGTGAACACCGTCCCGTCCCGCGTCGCCCGCCCCGCCTCGATCAGCGTTTTCACCCTGGACCGCGACAACGTGCCAATAGAGTCGGCAAGGTAGCGGTCCGCCCGCTGTCCGGCGGCTTCGGGCGGGGCGATCAGGCGGAAAATTTCGGGCATGGTGGCTGACACATAGGAGGTCTGGGAGAACAATGCGCGCGATGTTGGCTCTGGTCGTGGGAATGGGCGTGCTGATCGTGGCCGGCGTCTCCGTCGTCGCCGTCACCATAATGGGCCGCCTGGCGCCGCACACGCCAAAGGTCACCGTCACGCTGGACGAGCCGGCCGGCACCCGCATCGCCGGGGTCGCCGCCTTGGGCGACCACATGGCGGTGGTGCTGCAAGGCGGCGGGCCGGACCGCATCGTGGTGGTTCAGGCGGGCACGGTGCGGCTGAAACAGTAGAAGGAAGCAAGGCCTTCTATTTTGCAAAAAAGAAGCAAGAAACTTTTATCTGTTTAAGCGCGTGTCGTTCAGCGTTCCGCGACAGCGCCAACAAACGCTTTTTGCTTTTTTACGAAAAAGAAGGCCTTGCTTGCTTTCTACGCCTCCGCGACGCTCAACTGCCCGCCCGCGTATGCGGCAGGTTGCCTTCCCGCTGCAGCCCGTGCCAGGCCAGCAGGCTGTCGCCGATGAACGCCGCCAGCGCACCCACCGTGCACCCCAGCGAAGCCCCGAACAGCCCGAACAGCACCGCAGACGTCGCACTGTCGCGCAACACACCCACGAACAGCACGAACGCCGCCCCGCATGTCGCCGCCCCGCCCAGTGCGGCCAGCGCGATCGCCACGTCCAGCGCCACCGTCCGCCGCCGCAGCCGACGCAGATGCGCCAGCAACACCGCCGCCTCCGCGTCCTCGCAATCCTTCAGCAAGGTGCTGGCATGTTCGGCATGATCAGACACCCGCGCCAGCCGCGTGTTGAACACGCCCAGCAACGTCCCGATGCCGGACAGCAGGAACACCGGCGTCAGCGCCACCTGTATGACATGCGCGATGCTGTCGACAGGAACCCCGCCCGTCACCGCCGGAAACACCCTAGGCGGCCCGCCGCGGCAGGTCGTCCATGACCGCCCGGCGCTCGGCGTCGCTCATGCCGCCCCACCCCGCGATTTCCGCAAGCGTCCGCCGGCATCCGGCGCATTGCGCCACGCGCGTATCCATCTGGCAAACCTTTACGCAGGGCGAGATGATCGTCCTCAGAGGAGGCAAGCAAGCAGTCCTTTTTTGGAAAAAAGGACCAAAAAACTTTTGCTCCCTGTCGGCGGGTGCTGAAACACGCGCCGACGGGAGCAAAGATTTTTGCCTCTTCCTTTCAAAAAAACCATTTCTTCATTTTAAAGGCGTCAACAAATCGTCCAGCAAAGCTGGCGTCCCTGCCACCCGCTCCAGATGCGGATACCGCAGCCCATCGAAATACGGCACCTGCACCATGCGGAAATGCGAGTCGTCCTGCACCAGCATCTCGATCGGCTTGTGGTCCGTGTGCGCCAGCTTGATCGCGTCCGAAAGATCGTTCCCCTCGTCATACGCCAGCCCGTCCAGCGCCAGGATCTTCCCGCCTTTCACCAGGCCGGCCTTGTAGGCAGGCGAGTTCCAGACCACGCTGCCGATCGTGCCGCCCTTGCCGATGACCAGCCCGACCGACGCGCTGAAATCATGCGCCTCCCGCCGGCCCTCCGCGCTTTTCAGGAAGTCCGACTCCCTGTCGTCGTAGACCAGCCTGTAGCCGCCGCGTGCGATGCCATCCAGCGGCGCCGTCCCGCCCCGCCCGTCCAGCCGCGAACGCAGGAACCCCGCCCAGTCATACGGCATCACGCCGTTCAGCGCCGCCACCACATCCTCGAACTTGTAAGTGTGGGTGACGAAACTCCCGTCCTCTATGCCGAAGAACGCATGCGCGAAATCGCCCAGTGACTTCTGCCCATGCGTCGTCTGCCGTATCAGCGTGTCCGCATCCAGCCAGATCAGCAGCCCTTCGGTGTAGTAATCCTCCTGCCGCTCCCAGCTGTGCCAGGATTGCGGCCGCCGCTCGTTGATGATCGGGTCGTTCGTGGTGTCCTCCAGCGGCCGCCACGCGCGCCCCACCTCGCGCACCATCTCGTCGGCGTCCAGCGCGATTGCATCCAGCGCCTCCTGCCTGCTCCACAGCCCGGAGCGCGCCGCCAGCACCTGTCCCCAGAACTGCGTCTGACCCTCATAGACCCAAAGCAGGCTGTCCCGCTCGGGCACGTTAAAGTTCGGCGCCCACAGATCCGCCGGCCGGCGGAACTTGCCGTTCCACGAATGCGTGTACTCGTGCGGCAGCAGGTCGCGGTCCGCCACCGTCTTGTCCCAGTCGGAAAAATAATCCCGGTCCTCGCCGTCCTCGCTGGACTGGTGATGCTCCAGCCCGATCCCGCCCAACTGGCCGCTCAGGGCGAACAGGAAATCGTAGTGCCCGTAATGCTGCGCCCCATACAGCAGCTTGGCCTGCGTCACCAATGCGCGGTGCTTGGCCAGCTGGTCCGGCGTCATCACCAGATCCTGCGGCTTGTCGGCAAACACGTTCAGATGCACCGGCACCGCAGCGCCAGGTGCGAGGTCGATGCGCGCCGAATACCGCCCCGCAAAAAACGGCGAATCCACCAGCGTGTTGAACCCCACCGTCTCGAACTGCGCATTCCCGTCGCCGGCCGCGCGCGTGTCCAGCGCCGTCGCGTAATGCCAGCCCTTGGGCAGGATGATGGTCGGACTCACTGCCACGCCGCGCGTGAACACGCCCGCCGGATAAAGTGCCAGCTCGTTCCAGGCGAGATCCACCATGTCCGGCGTCATCTCCACCCGCCCCTCCTTCTGCGTCGGCGGTGACAGGTACTGGAAATGCACGTCGATAGAACCCGCACCCTGCGGCACCTGCACATGGAACGCATGCACGTTCACCGTATCGCGCGCCCAGGTCAGGCTCTGCCCGCCAGCCTTGAAGTCCAGCCCCGCCAGCGCGGCCAGCGGCCCGGTCGGCCCGTGATCGCCGGGCACCCACTCAGGATAGAGCAGCACCACGTCGCCGCCATGCTGCACCGGTATCACCTCGTGCACGCTCACCACGTGCCGCGCCAGGTCCGTCACGTCCACGCTGAGCTGGATGGTCCCGGGATAGGCCACATCCTGCGGCGCCGGTATCGCCGGCGGATACGGCAGTGGCTGCGGTTGCGGCTGATCGGCAAACGCCGGCGTGGCAAGCAGCGTGGTCAGCAGAACTGTGCGTTTCAATCTGGTGAACTCCAAAGGAAAGCTTCTTTTTTGAAAAGCAAAAAACTTTTGTTTCCCGGCGGTATCGACCCGCGCGCGATGTCTGGACGAAACCCGCTGCTGCGGAAGTTCATCGAAGAACTGCCCGCTGTGCGGCCAGCTGCAGAACTCCGTCCACCAGCGCATCCGCATCGGCCTCCGTCGTGCGATGGTTGAACAACGCCGCCCGTATCGCAAGCCTGCCGCCGATCACCGTGGTCGAAGGTGCGGCGATCCCCGCCTCCTGCAAATCCGCCACCAGCTCGCGGTTCGCCGCATCGCTCAGCGCCACCACGCGAAAACACACGATGTTCAGCGTCACCGGCGCGAGCAGCTCCAGCGCCGGCTCGCGCGCCACCCGCGCCGCCAGATGCCGCGCCACCTTGCACCCGTGCTCCACCACGCGGCCCAGCCCGTCCGCGCCATACGCGAGCAGCGTCATCCACACTTTCAGCGCCCGGAACTCGCGCGAAAGGTCCGGCCCCAGATCGCGCGGCCAGGGCGGATTGCCCGCCATCCCCCGCTCCGCATACGTCAGATACGCCAGATCCTGCGCGAACGTCGCCAGGTGCATCGCCGGATCACGCACCAGAACGCACCCGGCATCGTAGGGAACCTGCATCCATTTGTGGAAGTCGAACGCCAGGCTGTCCGCCCGCTCGATCCCCGCCAGTAACGGCCGGTACCGCGCCGACAGCGCCGCCGTAGCCCCGAACGCCCCGTCCACATGGAACCAGAGCCCCGCCGCCCTGGCCACCTCCGCCACACCGGCCAGATCGTCGATCGCCCCGCAATCCACCGTACCCGCCGTGCCCACCACCAGAAACGGCCGCAGCCCCGCGGCCTGGTCCGCCGCCACCGCCGCCCGCAGCGCGCCCACCTCCATCCGGTGCGCCGCATCCGCCGGCACCAGCCGAAGCGCATCGCTGCCTATCCCCGCCATGTCCAGCGCGCGGGGCACGCACCCATGCGCCGCCGCCGACGCATACGCCACCAGCCGCACCCCGCCCACGCCACCTGTCCGCACCTCGGCACCCAGCGCCGCCCGGCGCGCCACCAGCACCGCCACCATGTTCGCCATGGAGGAACCCGCCAGCAGCACCCCGCTGGTCTCCGCCGGCATCCCCACCATCTCGGCCGCCCACGCCACCACCTGGCGCTCCATTTCGATGCCCGCATGGTCCCGCCCGGCGCAGTTCGGGTTGAACACCGCCGTCAGCAGCTCGGCCAGTATCCCCGCGGCATTCCCGCCGCCATTCACCCACCCCATCATGCGCGGATGCTCGTTCGCCGCCCCATACGGCAGCACCAGCCGCTGAAAATCCGCGTAGATCGCCTCCAGCCCCACGCCGTCTTGCGGCAGCGGCGCCCGCAACTCGGCCCGCTTGCCGTCCGGCATCCGCCGCCACACCGGCCGGGCGCGCGCATCCGCCAGCCAGTCGATCATGTCGTCCAGCATACGGTGGCCCAGCGCGCGCGTCGCCGCCCAGTCCTCCGGGTCCAGCCCTGTGTGCGCCGCGAGGAAATCTGCCATGCTGCGGGGCGATGCCACGAAGCGAGGAACAAGCCAAGCGGTCCTTCTCGGCGAAAAAGGACCGGAAGACCCTTGCTCCCGCTATCGCCGGCCCGCCTGACACGCGCATCTCCACGCACGGCCGACAGCGCAGGCCAATGCTTTTTGCTGCCTTTCTGCAAAGAGAAAGTCTCGCGTCCTTCCCCTGCTACGCCCTCCTCACACTCGTAACCCTGGCCATACACGCCCAGAAATACCCCGACTTCGCCAGCTTCTGGACCGGCACGGACCAGCACCGCTACCTGGAAGCCGCCCAGGCCTGGGCCGCCGGCGACCTGAACCCCGTCCACCACCACTACCTCCCCTACTACCCCCTGCTGGGCGCCGCCTTCGTCTGGCTGACCCCCTGGCAGCCCTTCCTCCTGCCAGACCTGGCCTGCCTGCTGGCCAGCCTGGCCGTCTTCCAGCGCATCGCCGGCCGCCTCGCCCCCGCCTGGCCGCCCGCCGCCGCCGCACTCTGCTTCACCGCCGCCGCCCTCTCCGGCCGCACCGCCACAGCCATCTGGGTCGTCCCCTGGAGCACCACCGGCAGCGCCCCGTTCCAGTTCCTGGCCCTCCTGCTCGCCCTGCGCTTCGCC
>CAHJWU010000123.1 GCA_903643085.1 Rhodospirillales bacterium | reverse complement strand
TCGCCCAGCGCCGCGGCGAGGCAGGCTCGTTCCGCCTCTCCGGCGGCGGCGGCGCCCGCCTCTCCCAGGCCGACAAACTCTCCCAGGCCAGGCTACTGGTGGTAGCCAGCCTGGAACAGAAAGCCTCCGCGCAGATCAGGCTGGCCGCCGAACTCGACCCCGCCCGCCTGCCCCCCGCCATCGCAGCACTCACCACCGAATCGGTGGAGAGCGGCTTCGACCAGGCCACCGGCGCCGTGTTCTCCCGCCGACGCCGCCGCTACGGCGCGCTGGTGCTGGAAGACCGCATGGTGCCGGCCGACCCGGACGCCACCGCCGCCACCCTGGCGGGCGTGCTGGCGGCAAAGCTAAACTCGCTGCCCTGGACTCCCGCGGCGCGGCAACTGCAGGCACGCGCCGCCCTGATGCACCAGATCGAGCCTGGCTTCCCGGACATTTCGGACCCGGTCCTCGCCAGCACGGCGCAGGCCTGGCTGGCGCCGTCTCTGTACGGCTTCACCCGCCTCGCCGATGCCGCCCGGCTGGACATCCTCACGCTGCTCCGCGGCCTGCTCGGCTGGGAAGCGGCCGCCCGCCTGGACCGCGAGCTGCCCACGCATCTGAACCTGCCTGGCGGACGCGCCAGCATCGACTACGACGCCGCGGTGCCGGCTGTCTCCGCCCGCGCGCAAGCCTTCTACGGGCTGACGCGCACGCCGAAGCTCGCCGGCGGCCGGATCGGACTGCAGATGGCACTGCTCTCACCCGCGGGCCGGCCGGTTGCGATCACTGCCGACATCGAAGGGTTCTGGCGCGGCGCCTGGGCAGATTTGCGCCGGGACATGCGTGGCCGCTACCCCAGGCACTCCTGGCCCGAGGACCCGTCCGCCTTGCCCTAATGTACGAAACAGTTCTTCTCGACAACTACGATTGCGTCTCCGTCGGGCGCGCGCCCTGAGGCGCACGCCTCAACGTTGCATGACGGCGCTGCTTACCGCCTGCTTCTTCTCGAAGACGTTCCGTCCTGCGCTTCACCTCTTCAGCAGCATCTGGTTCTCAACCTCTATCTCGCTGAGGACGCCGAGCGGCATGCCGGTGGCCGTGGAGCTCCCATGCCCCACCAGCTCATGTCCCTCAGGCGTGGCCGCGGCCCTGAAATATTCGAGCACATGCACGCGCACCGCGCTGGTACGTCCGCCGGCAGGCGCCGTCCGCTCGACGGACCGGATGAGGTCGCGCAGCTCGATGCCTTCGCGCAGGCATACTTCCCGTAGCGCATCCCACACCTCCGGCTCCAGGCGCATGCTCGTGCGCCCAGTCCCGGCGGTGATGTTGCGATTGACCAGCCTGCTGCCGCCCACGTGCTGCCTCCAGCGATATTGCGTATGCTGAGCTACTCCATTAACCGCTCAAACGAAACGCTTTCTCACCAATTTGTGTGGTTTTCGAGATTACTTTTCAATTGGCGAGCGCAAACTCAACGATAGCGCGTGTAACCCCTGATCGAACTCGCCTTTGAGCACGCTATGCACGATGCGAGACCGCTCCACCCTGCTGAGAGCTGAGAACTTTTCCGAGACAATCGTCACGTTGTAATGCGTCTCGCCTGCCGAGCTTGCCCCGGCATGGCCGGCATGGCGGGCGCTCTCGTCCTCTACCGCCATGTGCAGCGGGGCGAAATTCTGTTCGAGTAGGGCCTGCATCCTTGCTCGCCTGTCCATGGCCGCCGCATTCCTCCAGTCTGTTTCGAGACAGTCATCGCATCTGCGGCCGCGCTGGCAAGCGCCTTTCAGGACGCGCCATCTGCCATTTCACCGGGTGCGGCAGACAGCTTCGCCCGCACACAATCGGCCTTGCCGCCGCCCGGCCCCAGCGCACATAACGGGTGATGACCGAGCGTACGCGCCCAACCCGCGCCAAATCCTATGATCCGGACCCGGCCGCCCCGGGCCGGTGCTGCGATGTGACGGGCTGCCCGAATGAAGGCGGCTACCGCGCGCCGAAATCGCGTGACTCGCTGCGCGACTATTTCTGGTTTTGCCTGGATCACGTGCGCGCCTACAACGCCAGCTGGGACTTCTACAAAGGCATGACGCCCGGCCAGATCGAGGCGCACATGCGCGATGACACCGGCTGGCAGCGCCCCACCTGGCCGCTCGGCCGGCTGGGCGGCGGCATGCCGGAGGAAGACCTGGTGCACGACCGGCTGGACATCCTGGGCGCCGCCGGCATGCGGCAGGGCCGCCAGCGCGGACAGGGGCCGGCCCAGGGCGCGCCGCCAGACCTCCGCCAGCCGCTGGACACGCTTGGGCTGCACTGGCCCGTTTCGCTGGACGAGGTGAAGACACGCTACAAGGCGCTGGCCAAGACGCACCATCCGGACGCCAACGGCGGCGATCGCAAATCCGAGGAACGCTTCAAGGTCATAAACCTGGCCTACGCCCAGGTGCGTTCGCATCTCTCCCCAGAGCACGCCGGCGCATGACCTCCAGAGCACGCTGGCGCATGACGCCCCGAGACATGCCGGGTCACGGCCACGCGAACGCGGGCGTGACTTCCCCGTCCGGCCCGGCACGCGCTACACGGAGCGCGCCCCGGCCGTTCAGCCAAGGACCGACCACCCGATGAACAAGATCGCCGCCCTGCAGCCGTCCGATGCTCAGCCAACCGCGCCTGGGATCACTTCAAGTGCGCGTCCCGACGCGACAACCGGTGCGCGTCCCGACGCGACGGTCAACGCCCGCGAGGTGTTCGGCATAGAGACGGACATGGTGGTGCCCGCCTTCAGCCAACGCAGCGAGCAGGTGCCCGACCTCGATCCCACCTACAAGTTCGACCGCGAGACCACGCTCGCCATCCTGGCCGGCTTCGCCTTCAACCGCCGCGTGATGATCCAGGGCTATCACGGCACCGGCAAGAGCACGCATATCGAGCAGGTGGCCGCCCGCCTCAACTGGCCCTGCATACGCGTCAACCTGGACAGCCACATCAGCCGCATCGACCTGATCGGCAAGGACGCTATCGTCTTGAAGGACGGCAAGCAGATCACCGAGTTCCGCGAGGGCATCCTGCCCTGGGCTCTGCAGAACCCCTGCGCCCTGGTGTTCGACGAATACGACGCCGGCCGGCCGGACGTGATGTTCGTCATTCAGCGCGTACTCGAAGTGGAAGGCCGCCTGACCCTGCTGGACCAGAACCGCGTCATCCGCCCGCACCCGAGCTTCCGCCTGTTCGCCACCGCCAACACGGTGGGCCTGGGCGACACCACCGGCCTGTATCACGGCACCCAGCAGATCAACCAGGGCCAGATGGACCGCTGGAACATCGTGGCCACCCTCAACTACCTGCCGCACGCACAGGAGACCGCGATCGTGCTGGCCAAGATGGGCATCGACGCCAAGGACACGCCCGCCCGCAAGCAGGTAGAAAGCATGGTCGCACTCGCCGACCTCTCGCGCGCCGGCTTCATCAACGGCGACATCTCGACCGTCATGTCGCCGCGCACGGTGATCACCTGGGCCGAAAACACCAGGATCTTCGGCGACGTGGCCTTCGCGTTCCGCATGACGTTCCTCAACAAATGCGACGAGGCGGAGCGTTCCACGGTGGCCGAGTATTACCAGCGCTGCTTCAACGTGGAGCTTGCTGCCGGGTCCCTGGTTCGCCGCGCTGTCTGAGGAAGCAGGCAAGTCTTCTTTGAGAAGAACCCGTAGAACTCTGACTTTTTCGTCGGACCTGGGCGGACAGGATCGTGGCAGCGGGACAAACGCGTTGCGCTGCTTGTCGCAAAAGGCCCTGGCTGCCGTCTGATGCGCGTCTCCCTGTTCATCACCTGCTTCAACGACACGCTGTTCCCGCAAACCGGCCAGGCAACCGTCACCGTCCTGGAACGCCTGGGCCACGAGGTCGATTTCCGCCCGGAGCAGACCTGCTGCGGCCAGATGCACAGCAATTCCGGCTACCCCCGCGAAGCGCTCACCCTCGTCCGCCGCTTCGTGGAAACCTACCGCGACGCCCCGATGATCGTGGTGCCCTCCACCTCCTGCACCAGCACCATACGCGCGCAATACCCGCGTCTGGCCGCCGGAGACAGCGCGCTCCTCGCCGAACTCGACACGATAATACCGCGCGTCCATGAATTCACCGAGTTCCTGACACGCGTGCTGGAGGTGGAAGACGTCGGCGCCTACTACCCCCACCGGGTCACCTATCACGCCTCCTGCAACGCGTTGCGCGCGCTGAAACTCGGCGGCGCCCCGCGCGCGCTGCTGGGCGCCGTGCGCGGCATGGAGTTCGTGGACCTGGCGGACATCGAGCAATGCTGCGGTTTCGGCGGCACGTTCGCGGTGAAGAACGCGGAAGTCTCCACCGCCATGCTGACCGACAAAATGCGCGCGGTGCTGGCAACCGGTGCGGAGGTTGTGACGGCGGGGGATAATTCCTGCCTGATGCATATCGCAGGCGGGCTGTCGCGTTTGCAGGCTGGTGTGCGGGCTATGCACATTGCGGAGATTTTGGCGTGCGTTTAGGCAAGGAAGAAAGGCCTTCTTTTTTGAAAAAAAGAAGCAAAAAACTTTTGACTCCGCTTTCGCCGAGTAATGGATTAAGGCGCGCGGCTGCCAAGGCGTCAGTAGTAAAAGTTTTTTGGTTCTTTTTTTCAAAAAAGAACTGCTTTCTTCCTTCATGAAAACATTCCCAGAGATCGCGCACACCGAACTGCGCGACACCCAACTCCGCCGCAACATACGCAAGGCCACCACCACGATACGCGCCCGCACCGCGCGCGTGACCGCCGAGCTGCCCGACTGGGAACAACTGCGCGACGCCGGCCAGGCGATAAAACAGGCGACCCTGCGAGATCTCGACAAGCATCTTCTGCAACTGGAAGAACGCGTCACCGCAGCCGGCGGCAGTGTGCACTGGGCGCGTGACGCAGAGGAAGCGCGCGAGATCATCATCGGCATCACCCGCCGCCACGGCGCCACGCGCGCGATCAAGATCAAGTCGATGACCACCGATGAGATCGACCTCAACCCCGCGATGCACGCCGCCGGCATCGAGCCGATCGAAACCGACCTTGCCGACATGATCGTCCAGCTCATGGACGATACGCCGAGCCACATCCTGGTCCCCGCCATCCACCGAAACCGCGCCGAGATCCAGGCCCTGTTCGAAGATAAATTCGGCCAGGGCAAACTCACCGACAAGCCGACCGACCTCACCGCCGCCGCGCGCCTCTATCTGCGCGAGAAATTCCTCAACACGCCGGTCGCCATCTCCGGCGCCAATGTCGCCATTGCGGAGACCGGCAGCGTCTGCGTGGTGGAAAGCGAGGGCAACGGCCGCATGTGCCTGACCCTGCCGCGCGTGCTGATCTCTCTCATGGGCATCGAGAAAGTTCTGCCCCGCTTCGAGGACTTGCAGGTCTTCCTGCAACTTCTCCCACGATCGTCCACCGGCGAACGCATGAACCCCTACACTTCGCTCTGGTCGGGCGTGCGCGAAGCCGACGGCCCGCAGGAATTCCATCTGGTCCTGCTGGACAACGGCCGCACTAAGATCATGGCCGACGAAGCCGCACGCGAAACCCTGCACTGCATACGCTGCTCGCGCTGCCTGAACGTCTGCCCCGTCTACGAACGCACCGGCGGCCACGCCTACGACTCGATGTATCAGGGCCCGATCGGCGCCATCCTCACCCCGCAACTGCGCGGCTACGAAAAAGCCGGTTCCCTCCCGTTCGCCAGCACATTGTGCGGCGCCTGCTACGAAGTCTGCCCGGTCAAAATCAACATTCCCCGCATCCTCATCCACCTGCGCGCCGGCGCCACGGACGCGCGCCGCGCCGCCCACGCCATCGACCCCGAAACGGTGGCGATGAAAGCCGCTCTCTGGATGTTCGCCAGCCAGTCCCGCCTCGGCGCCGCGCAAGCCCTGGGCCGCATCGCTCAGCGCGCCATCGCCCATGACGGCCTGATCTCCCGCCTGCCCGGCCCGCTCTCCGGCTGGACGGACACGCGCGACTTCCCCGCCCTCCCCGCGCAAAGCTTCCGCGCCTGGTGGCACAACCGCGCGCACCCGAAATGAGCGCGCGCGACGAAATGATCGCCCGCATACGCGCCACGCAAACCGCGGCGCCGCCGCCGGCGCACATCCCGGCCTACCGCACACACATGCAGGCCAATCGAGAAACCCTGGTCCAGCATTTCATCGAACGCCTCGCCGACTATCACGTGAGCGTCCTGCGCGCCCGCGGCGACGGCGAGATCGGCGAAGTCGCCAGCCGCCAGCTCGCCACCCGGAACATCGCCTCCCTGGTCATCCCTTCCGACATGCCCGCCTCCTGGCGCCCCACCACGCCCGCCCCCAGGGAAGACACCGGCCTCTCCCTGCAAGACCTCGATGCCGCCGCCGGCGCCATGACCGGCTGCCTGCTCGCCATCGCCGAGACCGGCACCATCGTGCTGGACAGCGGCCCGGGCCAAGGCCGCCGCGCGCTGACCCTGCTGCCCGACTACCATCTCTGCGTCGTACGCGAGAGCGCCATCGTCGGCATCATGCCCGAGGCGATCGCCGCACTTCACCCGCACGTGCTGCGCGGCGCGCCCATCACGTTCTTCAGCGGACCGTCCGCCACGGCGGACATCGAACTGGACCGGGTGGAGGGCGTGCACGGCCCGCGAACTTTGGATGTTCTCCTTGTCGCGTAGAAAAGAAAGCAAGCAGTTCTTTTTTCAAAAGAACCGAAAAACTTCTGCTACTGACGCTGCGGACACGCACGCGGCGCGTCTTGAACACCACGCCCGCCTCAGCAGCGCCAGGAGCAAAGGTTTTTTGGTTCTTTTCAAAAAAGAACTGCTTTCTTGCCTGCCCTTGCTCCTCTCCGCCTGCTCCGGCGCCCAGATCCTCAACGCGACAATCTCGCGCGCAAACCTGCGCATCACCCACGACGTGGCTTACGGTCCAGACCCGCGCCAGAAACTCGACATCTACCGCCCTGACACCAGCACCAAGCTTCCGGTGATCGTCTTCTTCTACGGCGGCTCCTGGAAGACCGGCAGCAAGGCGATGTATCCTTTCGTGGCCGCAACCCTCGCGAGGCAAGGCGCCGTCGTCATCGTGCCCGACTACCGCCTCTACCCGCAGGTGCGTTTCCCCGCCTTTCTTGCCGACAGCGCCGACGCCACCGCCTGGACCTTCGCCCATCTGGACCGGTTCGGCGGCGACCCCCAACGCGTCTTCCTGATGGGCCACTCCGCCGGCGCGTACAACGCCCTCATGCTGGCGCTGAACCCACATTACCTCGCAGCAGCCGGCACCAGCCGGGACCGCCTGGCCGGCGCCATCGGCCTGGCCGGCCCGTATAATTTCAAGCCACTGGACGAGCCGGACGTGAGCGACGTGTTCGCGCCTGTCGGCAACGAACCGCCCGGCCAGGTGATCACCTTCGCGGACGCCCACGCCCCACCGCTGCTGCTGCTCGCCGGCACGGCCGACGATCAGGTGAAGCCGCGCAACACGGTCGCCCTTGCCGCCCGCATACGCGGCGCCGGCGGGCAAGTGGAGGAAAAGCTGTACCCCGGCGTGGGCCATATCGGATTGGTCATCGCGCTGGCGCCGGTCTTCCAGGGCAAGGCCCCTGTGCTGGCCGACGTGGATGCGTTCGTCTCGGCGCACGCTGAAAAGTAGGCAGGCGAGGTCTTCCGGAACACACCGAAGCCGCCGAACCTGCGCAGGAGCAAAGGTATTGCGTCGTCTTTCCAAAGACAGCCTTGCGTTGCCGTCCCAGCAAATATGCCACACCCGGGCCCGCCACCCTGGGAAACGCCTGGCAACTAGGGCACAGACCACCCGTAGCCGCCCCCGGAACACGCCCGATGACGATAGCCAGCGCCGTCCGCGCCATATTGCCGCGCCTCGTCGAACTCTGCGCCAGGCGCCGCATCAGCGTCATGGCCATCGGCGCCCTGCTCGCCGCCGGCTGCGTCTACGCCGCCGCCCACCGCCTGGGCGTCAGCACGGACACCACCCTGCTGTTCTCCGACGGCCTGCCCTGGAAGCAGACCAGCCGCGGTCTCACCCGGCTGTTTCCGCAGAACGACGGCGTGCTGGTAGCCGTCATCGACGCCCGCATTCCCGAGGAGGCCGAAGCCACCGCCGCCGCCCTGGCCAGCCGCCTGCGCGCCAACACCGCCCTCTTCCACAACGTGGTCCAGCCCGACACGTCCGCCTACCTGCAGCAGAACGCCTTCCTGCTGATCGACAAGGCCGCGCTGCAGGACCTGCTCGACCATACCGTCGACGCCCAGCCCTTCCTGGGCCAGCTCGTATCGGACCCCAGCCTGCGCGGCCTGTTCGGCGCCTTGTCGCTGGTGGCCGAGGGTGCGCGGCGCGGCGTCTCGGCCGGCGCCATGGGCCCCGCCATGGCGCAGTTCCACACCGCGCTGCGCCAGGCCGCCGACGGCCACGCCGAGCCGCTGTCCTGGGAAAACCTGCTCGCCGGCCCGCTCGCCTACCTCGCCTCGCAGCGCGCGGAGACGCTCGACCGCATGGCCGACCTGACCCAGGCCCTCGATCTCGACTGACCATGCCCGCCACG
>CAHJWU010000122.1 GCA_903643085.1 Rhodospirillales bacterium | reverse complement strand
ACTTGCAAGAAGTATTTTCTCGGCCTCGCCGGTGAAGCGGTATCTAGGCCCGGTAAAGCAGACTGTCAACATGGGGCGAACACCTGTTCCGCATCTGCACGAAAATCCAGGAACCAGCGGGCGAATCGCGGTATCCCCACCTCCAGGGGCGTGCTCGGCACGTAGCCTGTACGCGCGCCGATCGCCGCCACGCTGGCCCAGGTCTCCTCCACGTCCGCGGCAGGCCTCGGCACTTCGGTGATCACGGCGCGCCGCTGCAGACTAGACTCCAACAGCTCCACGAGCCGGGTCACCGTCTCGCTCCTGTGGTTGCCGATGTTGAGCAGCAGAGGCGCCTCGCCCGCCGCAGGCGGCCGGTCCAGCGCGCCGAGAACGCCGGCGACGATGTCGTCGATGTAGGTGAAATCGCGCTTCAGGCGTCCGCCCTCATACAGCGTGATCGGCTTTCCGGTCAGGATGGCCTCGGCGAAACCGTAATACGCCATGTCCGGCCGCCCCCAGGGCCCATAGACGGTGAAGAAGCGAAGGCCGGTCTGCGGCAGCCCGTACAGGTGGCCGTAGGCATGGCTGATCAGCTCAGCGGACCGCTTCGTCGCGGCGTACAGCGAGGACGGCGTATCCACGCGCGCACCCTCCTCGAACGGCAGCTCGCGGTTCAGGCCATACACCGAGGACGAGCTCGCATAGGTGAAATGCGCCAGCTTCGGCAGGCGCCGACAGAGCTCCAGCATCACCACCTGACCCATGACGTTAGCGCCGACATAGGCGTACGGATCCACCATGGAGAACCGCACGCCGGCCTGTGCCGCCAGATGCAGCACGTGGGTGATCTCCGGCGAGGCCAGCGCGAACATCGCCTCCCGGTCAGACACGTCGGCGTGGACGAAACGGAAGCCCGGCCCCGCCAGGCGCGCCAGGCGCGCCTGCTTCAGCCGCACGTCGTAGTAGTCGTTGACGCTGTCCACGCCGATCACCGTCTGCCCGCGCGCCAGCAGGGCCGCCGCCGCGTGATAGCCGATGAACCCGGCCGCCCCGGTGACCAGGATGCTCACTGCAAGGTCCAGCCGCCATCTATGGAGATCGGCGCGCCGGTCATCGTGGCCGCGGCGTCCGAGCACAGAAACACGCACAACGCGCCGATCTGCTCCGGCTGGGTGAAGCGCAGCATCGGCTGCTTCTCCGCCAGCAGCGCGCGCTCCTCCTCTGCGGCTGACCTGCCGGTCGCCTGGGCGCGTGCGTCGAGCTGCGCCTGCACAAGCGGCGTCAGCACCCAGCCCGGGCAGATGGCGTTGCAAGTGATGCCGTCATTGGCAAGCTCGATGGCCGCCACCTTCGTCAACCCGACCATGCCGTGCTTGGCGGCGACGTAGGCCGATTTCTGCGCGCTCGCGACAAGGCCATGCGCCGAGGCGATGTTGATGATCCTGCCCCAGCCCGCGCCCTTCATCCCCGGGATCGCCGCCTGCATGGCGTGGAAGGCGGCGGACAGGTTGATGGCGATGACCGCGTCCCACTTGCCGGCCGGGAAATCAGCGATCGCGGCGGTGTGCTGGATGCCCGCGTTGTTGACCAGTATGTCGGCGCCGCCCAGCTCACGGCGGGCTTCGGCCACCATCGCGGCGATCTCGTCCGGCTTCGTCATGTCGGCGGCGGAATAGTGGACCTGCACGCCATGGTTGGCCGCCAGCTCCTCGCGCAGTGCGGCGATCGCATCGGCAGGGCCGAACCCGTTCAGCAGGATCGCGGCACCTTCCGCGGCCAGGGCGCGGGCGATGCCCAGGCCTATCCCGCTCGTCGATCCGGTGACGATGGCGACTTTTCCGCGCAGCCCCATGCACCCCATCTCCTGTCTTGACCGTATAAGGCGCACATAGCTTGTATGCTGGCCGGAAGGAACGGGCGTGGTCGAAGGAAGACGGGCCGGCTTGTCCGAGAAGAAGCAGCCAAAGGTTTTTGGCACCTGCCGGCAGGTGCCGGGACAGCCGCCGGTCCTGCGCGACCACGGTTCCCGCGTGACAGGGACCAGAACTTCGGTCCCTGTTTGCAAGAAGGTTCTGCTTGCCTTCGTTGCCTGCCTTCCCGCCGCGGCCCACGCACAGATCCGCCAGGTTCTTCTCCTGCCCCCCGCCACCAGTGCCGAATTCACCAGCTACGCCATGGGCCTGTGGCCGATCACCGGGCATTTCACCCGCTTCACCGGGCAGCTCCAGGTCGATCCTGCCCATGCGCAGGGTTGCACCGTCACCCTCAACATCGACGTGTCCAGCCTGGAGATGGTCGATCCGGAGCGCGCCCGCGCGGCGACGGGGCCGAAGCTGCTGGACGCGCCGCAATTCCCCACCCTCACCTACCAGGGGAGCTGCGCCGGCGGCCGGGCTGCGGGTATGCTCACCATGCACGGTGTCACGCGCAGGCTGGAGCTTTCCGCCAGACGCACCGGCCGGGTCGTCACCGCAACGGGCACCCTTCACCGCCAGGATTACGGGGTGGACGGGCTGCCCGGGCTGATCGGCCGGACCGTCAAACTGACCTTCGCGGTGTCGCTGCCGGACGACCTGGCGGCGCTGGTGGATCCCTAGAACGCTGCCGCAACATGGCGGGAAACGACGGGCGTCCGGTCGCGTTCCGGGGCCACACCCACTAGGAGCCGCGACATGGCAACCACCGAGAAAGCCCCCGCTCAGGCGCACCGCATGCACCGTACGCGCAACAACCTGCCTTCCAACGCGAAGAGCGTGTCCATCGACCTGCTGAACGCCCGCCTGGCGGACGGCATAGACCTGGCGTTGGCCACCAAGCAGGCGCACTGGAACCTGAAAGGCCCGCAGTTCATCGGCATTCACCTGATGCTGGACGGCTTCCGCACAGAGCAGGACGAGTGGAACGACACGATGGCCGAGCGCGCCGTCCAGCTCGGCGGCACCGCGCTGGGCACCACGCAGAGCGTGGGGTCGATGACCAAGCTGGCCCCCTACCCGACCGACACCTATGCCGTGGCCGACCACCTGGCGGCCCTGATCGACCGCTTCAGCACGTATGCCAACGCGCTGCACGAGAGCATCGACCAGGCGGGCGAGGCGGGCGACGCCGACGCGGCGGACATCTTCACCGAGGTGAGCCGCGGCATCGACAAGCAGATGTGGTTCCTGGAAGCGCATGTGCAGGAGCCGACGGGCGACATGCGGGACGGCGATCAGAGGTAGTACCGGACAACAACTTTCACCCGCAGCAAAAGCACTCCTTTTTCCAAACGATCAAAAACTTTCGCTTTCCGCATTCGCGGCGTTTGCGTGTGTCCCGGATGGATACGCAGGCTGAACAGCGGTAAGCGAAAGTTTTTCTATTTTCGACGAAGATGGCCTTGCTGGCTTCTGCAACGATCGATCTCAGGGCCCGCTGTTACAACGCAGAGCAAAGCCGGGTTTTCAGGGGCGGAGCTTTTGCCCTCTTTTGAAAAGAGGGCCTTGCCTATCTCGCTTGCGTGCTTGGGGCGCTGTCCACGGTGCCGATGCCGGGCGTGACGGAGGTTGCCGGCGCCTGGCCGGGATCAGGCCAGTTGGCCGGCCTGCTGGCCTGGGTAGGCGGCGCGTCCGGCGGTAATCCGGTGTCTATCACCACAAGCAGGCGTCCGGCCAGTCTGGTAGGCGTCCGGTCGGCAGCCAGAAGGGCGCCGTAGCGAACGTCGGTCACGGCCACACGCTCGTAATCCGAGTCCAGAATACCGAAGCGGTCCAGGAAGCGGTTCATCGTGGATGAGACGCGCACGCAGCCTTCGCTGGCCGGGCGGCCGAGGCGGCCTTCCAGGAGTTTGGGGTCCGTCGCGTGCATCTGCAGGCGTATGTCACCGCCGGCATTGTCCGTGTGCCAGCCTTTCAGCGCCCACTGCCAGCCGAAATCCCAGACGCGCATGCCGGCCAGTCCGAGCCCGCGCACGTGGTGTTCGTTGTAGGTGCCGAGCGCACGGAAATCGAGTATGGCGTCGGTGTGGGCGAACACGCCGACCGGCGTAATGTAGTAGTCCTTGCGGTTGGCCTGGCCGGTGGAGACGTGAGCGGCGCCGATGAGCTGCCAGCCGCCCGGGTCGCCCGACCGCGCCAGCATCAGGGAAAGCGTCTCGACCGCGGGATTGCGGTCCACGACGATTACGAGCTGCGGCGTATCGATCGAGCGTCCTGCCAGCTTGAGCATGGCCACCGCCCGCCAGGCGGTGTTTGCGGCGTGGGCCTTGGACGGCGGTATAAGGTTGCGCACGCTGGCCGCCATGGCGCCGCGCAAGGCCTCCGCCTCGACGGAGAGGTTAAGGGGAGCGTCCGGTCCGGTGGCCGCGGGCGGCGGCAGGACGTTACGCGTGGACAGGGCGGCGGAGACGATGGAGGGGTGGCTCGCGCTGCCGGGGCCCGGGCGCAAATGCGGAAACAGGTTCGTCTGCGACTCGATAGGCGGCGGGGTGGCGCGGGCGCCCTGGGCGGCCAGGCAGGCGGCGAGACAGAATGCTAGACGCAGATCCGGCACAGCGAATTCCCCGACACGACAGCCAATGCCGGACGAGCCGGGTATGTTCGATTTAGGGGAAAGTGTCTTCGGGCGCCAGGAGTCAAGTAAGCAAGCAGTCCTTTTTTGAAAGAAAGAACCAAAAAACCTTTGTTCCCGGGGGCGGGTGTTTCAGCACCCGCCGACAGGGAGCAAAAGTTTTTTGCTTCTTTTTTTCAAAAAAGAAGGCCTTGCTTCCCTACCGTCAGCGAGACTTCTTGTATAGCTTCGTTGCGACCTCAAACATCTCCTCGGGCGCGTAATCCGGGGCGAACGCACCGTAATTGCCGGCCATGTCGGAGATCTTGCCGCCTTCGGGGTGGCCGTCGACCACTTCGAGCTCGCCTGGCGGGTCGCCGGGCAGCGCCATCTCGCCATTGCCCCAGATGCCCTTCATCTCCTTGTAATCGTCTGGGCTGAAGCGATACAGGCGGCGGTGGCTGCCCTCGTCCAGGTATTTCTGGCACTCCGGGATCTTGCTCAGGTTTATGTTCGGGGTCGGCAGCATCTTTTCCACTTCGACGCCGGTGATCTTCTTCAACGCCAGCGCATAGGCATGGGCGTGGACCGAGCCGCGTACCAGGAGGTAGCCGCAGACTTCACGGCCGGTGGGCTCCGTCATCGTCTCGTAGACGCGCAGCTTGTGTATGCGCGCGCCGCATTCGAGGTGGAAGTTGTGCAGCAGGTCGATGATCACGTTGCCCGTGGTGGTCACAAAATCCATGTTCCATGACGCGCCGTTGGCGTTCATCGGCATGGCGCCGCCGCCGTTAGCCAGGAACGAGGAGGCCAGGCGGATGTCCTGCATCTCCTCAAACGGCGCCTTGCTTATGTCCACGTCCTCGGTCTGGTCGCCGGGGCCGTTGGCCAGCATGGCCACGCCGTTGCTGACCAGCTCGACATGGCCGAGTTCCTCGGCGGTTATGCTGGCGACCAAGCTGTAGAACGGACGCAGCTTGCTCTTGCTGCGAAAGTTGAAGCTCTGGAACATGTAATTGCCGAGCGTGGACATCTCGCCATACTTGCCGCCGAGCAACTCCTGCAACGCCGCGGCGGCGTTGGGATCAGGCCTTTTCGGTTCCGGCAAGGCAGCCTGCAATTTGTCTATGCGCATGAACATGGGCGCTTATCCTTAAATCTGGACGGCAAACCTGCCGACTGGTCAGTTAACGCGAGGACGCGGTCTTGTGTGCGCGTGACAGCGGAAGCGTGAACACTGGTAGGAAGCAAGGCCTTCTTTTTTGAAAAAAAGAAGCAAAAAACTTTTATCTCTCCGCCTGCATGGAGTGGGTGTGCGGTTCTGCCAGCATGATCACCGGCACGGTTAAAGGCGATTTCGGGGCAGGCGTTGGAGTAAAAGTTTTTTGCTTCTTTTTTTCAAAAAAGAAGGCCTTGCTTTCTACTACGCGTTCTTGAGCCTGTCCCGCACCAGCGCCAGAAGCTGTTTGTCCGTCACCGCAGACAGATCGGCCGTCACCTCCCGCATGCGCTGCGCGGTTTCCGTGTGCTTGGCGCGCAGGTGTTCCGCCAGATGGTGGCCGGCGTTGCTGTGGCCGGTGCCGTGGCCGACGATGACGATCTGGTTGCCGCCGGCGAGTTCCTTGGAGATCTGCTCGTAGAACGCCGGGTCTTCCGAGGCGCGCTGTCCTTGCTCGGCGTCCTGGCCCTTGTGCTTGAGGTGATGGCGGAAATGGTGCGGGTCGTGCGGTTTCAGCGTGTGCTCGGTGACGTCATGCGAATTGATGTCGATGTGGAATATCCGTGCCTCGTGGTGTTCGATGGCGACGATCATGTCTGGGGCGTTCGGATCAGTTTTCATGCGTGGGCAAACGGGGGCCGGGGCTGCGAAGTTCCGCGGCGCATGGCTATCTCGGGCGGGTGGCGAAGAGGCCGGTCGCCTCCATCGTCATCACCGCCTCGCCGTCCTGGTTGCGAAACACGTAAGTCCGGCGGGCGGAGCCCATTTCGGGGCGGCTGCGGGAGACGCGCACTTCCCTGGTTTCGCTCTCCAGGGTCAGGGCGTCGCCGGGGTAGACGGGCTTCAGCCAGCGTATGCTGTCGATGCCGGGCGAGCCGAGCGACTGTATGGCGCGCGCCTGCATCTCGTCCACCATCAGGCGCATCGCGTAGCCGCAGGTCTGCCAGCCGCTGATCGACAGCTTCTTAAAGAACGGGTGGGCGGCGGCGGCGGCGTCGTCCAGGTGGAAGGGCTGGGGATCGTATTTGCGGGCGAAATCCAGCGCTTCCTCTCGGGTGACGTGTATCGGGCCCAGCACGCTGGTGTCGCCCTCGTGCATGTCGTCCAGGTAGATCATGGGGTTTCCGCTTCCTCGTCCGGATGGGCGCCGGCTGGCGTTACAGGTGACAGGGCCGAGCCGCCCAGCACGAGCGTGCCGGGTTTCTGGCCTGTTCCCACCGCCTGCAGCAGGCGCAAATTCATCAGCTCGGGGTTGCCGCGCAGCAGGCGCGCCGCGTTGGCTAGGGCGCGCAGGGCGGCGTGCTCGGCGCGGGCGCGTTCCAGCGATGCGGCACCCTCGCGTCTGGCGCGCTCCACGTCGGTGAACATACGGCGCACTTCGGGCGGCAGGACGAGCGAGGTGACCTGCACCGGCGCCAGCGTGCAGCCGGGCACCTTGTCTTCCACACACGCGGCGGCGGCGGCCGAGATCGCCTCACGGCCGACGACGAGATCCTCGAGCGGCGCCAGCGCTGCCGCGTGCACGGCGGCGGCGGCCAGCGCCAGTTTGGCGCGCACGAGGTGGGCCGCGTCGAACGCCAGCTTGGCGTCCGTTACCTGGCACGAGGCGGACAACGAGAGGCGCAGCGGGAAGCGGTCGGCGCTGGCGCATTCCACGTTGGTCTCGGTGATCCATTGCCGGCGTGCCAGGCGCCTGACGGTCACCTCCTGGAACAGCGAACCGACACGGTGCGCGCCGGGCGCCAGCGTGCCCTCGTAGCGGCCGTCGCTGAACAGCAAAGCTATTTCCCACTCGTTGACGACGATACGCACGCGTAAACTCCTGGCTGGACGGGGAGAGGCGTCCTGCTGCTTACCCAACCATCCGCGGCGGGGGTACTGGACCCGCAGAGCCGATGGATGGCTGTCGTATCGGGCGGGCAGCAGGAACAACCCGTCAACCGCGGAGATGCGCCTCCGGTAACCCGCTGACCGCACCGAGAACGCGGCGTCGCGCGGACGCAGAGGCGCGTCGTTGGGGAGTCGAACCCCGGAGCAGGATGCACGCTGGGGGAGTGGACAAGCAAGGCCTTCTTTTTTGAAAAAAAGAAGCAAAAAACTTTTACTACCGACGGCCGCATGTGGGCGCGCGCTGGTTCTGCCGGCTTGCGTGTTGGCAGGACCGAACAGGCCCTGATGCAGGCGTCGGCAGTAAAAGTTTTTTTGCTTCTTTTCAAAAAAGAAGGCCTTGCCTTACTCGAGCTTCGGCCACCGGACCGGCGGGCGGAGCTGCGATTCCAGGTGCGGCTGCAGGCGGAAGCGGTCCGGTTCGATGTCGTACGCCTGGCAGATACGGGCGAAGTTGGCGGAGAGGTGGTCATCGGGGTGGGCGGTCAGGGTTTCTTCGATGATCTCGTCGAGGGTTTCGCAGATTTCGGCGTTGTTTGGGTGGGCGGCGGCGAGGGTGCCTACGGCTTCGTGGAGGTTGCCGCGGTCCAGCTCGCAATAGGCGGTTTTTTGGGTTTGGGGATCATGGCAGAGCTCGTCGTAGAGGTCTGGGTCGAAATCCGGGGTTTCGGGCCAGGATCGGTGGGGGCGGCGGGCGAAGGTGTTGCTGGTGATCTTTTCCCAGAGCTCGACGGACTGGCGGACGCTGCGGGAGTGTCGCGCGAAGGCCAGGTCGGGGTCGGGCTGTTTTGGGGTGGGATCGGTGGGTTCGGTCTGTTCGTGGGCGGCCAGCGCGCGGGCGGCGGCGGCTCGGGCGAGCTGCAGGCCGAGGTCGCGCATTTCCAGGCAGGCGGCGAGGTTCTCGGCTCGGTGCTGCGCCTGGGCGGGGTCGGTCGGCTGGTTTGGGATGGCGTTCAGGGGTGGGGGGCCTAGGGTTGGTCTAGG
>CAHJWU010000121.1 GCA_903643085.1 Rhodospirillales bacterium | reverse complement strand
GGCGGCGCTGGCGCGGCCGCTGTGGGAGCGTCTGCACTATGCGGGCGAGGCGGTGGCGCCGGACGGGCTTTGCGGGACGGTGGCCGGGGCTTACCGGGCGGGGGTGGGTGCGGCCGAGCGGGTCAGGGAAGGCCTGCTTGCTTGAGAAGAAAGGCAGAGAGCTGTTACCTCCGCCTGCACCGATACGCGTGCTTCGCCGGCTCGTGTTGAACGTGCACAAAGAAAGCAAGCAGTCCTTTTTTGAAAAAAAGGACCAAAAACTTTCGCTTCTCCGCACGTGCGGCGTTCGGGTGCTTGCCGGTAAAGCGAGGCAGCGCAGCCTGCGCAGGAGCAAAAGTTTTTTGCTTTTTTTTTCAAAAAAGAAGGTCTTGCTTGCTTGCCCAAGAGTGAACCTCACGACGGGCTGGCCTGAAGGACCGCTTTCTTTCCTTCCGCCTTTCCCTCTAGAACACCCTCCCATGACGCGGTTCGTATTCATCACCGGCGGCGTGGTGTCCTCCCTGGGCAAAGGCATCGCGAGCGCGGCGTTGGCCGCCCTGCTGCAAACCCGCGGCTACCGCGTGCGTCTGCGCAAGCTGGACCCTTACCTCAACGTCGATCCCGGGACGATGAGCCCGTACCAGCACGGCGAAGTGTTCGTGACGGACGATGGCGCCGAGACCGACCTCGACCTCGGCCATTACGAGCGTTTCACCGGCGTTGCCGCCACCAGGGCGGACAACGCGACGACGGGGCGGATCTACTCCGAGGTGATCGCGCGCGAGCGGCGCGGGGACTATCTGGGCGCCACCGTGCAGGTGATTCCGCACATAACCGACGCCATAAAGGAGGCGATCGTGCGCGAGACCGGCGACCTCGATTTCTGCCTGATCGAGATCGGCGGTACGGTGGGCGACATCGAGAGCCTGCCGTTCCTGGAGGCGATACGGCAGCTCGGCAACGAGCTGGGGCCTGACGCTACGATGTTCGTCCACCTCACGCTGGTGCCCTACATCCCGAGCGCCGGCGAGCTGAAGACCAAGCCCACGCAGCACAGCGTGAAGGAATTGCTCAACGTGGGCATCCAGCCGCAGATGCTGCTGTGCCGGTGCGACCGGCCGATACCGGAGAACGAGCGTCGCAAGATCGCCAGTTTCTGCAACGTGCGCGTCTCCGCCGTGGTGCCGGCGCTGGACGCGGATACGATCTACGCCGTGCCGATCAGCTATCATGAACAGGGGATGGATCGCGAGGTGCTACGCCATTTCGCGCTGCCGTTCGAGGAGAGGCCGAACATCGAGCGCTGGCAGCGCATCGTCAACATCGTGCGCGCGCCGGAAGGCGAGGTGCGCATAGCGATCGTCGGCAAATACATAAACCTGCTCGACAGCTACAAGAGCCTGGCCGAGGCGCTTGCGCATGGGGGTATCGCCAATCGCGTGCGGGTGAGGCTCGACTGGGTGGACAGCCAGATTTTCGAGGCGCCTGACGCGGTGGCGCGGCTGGAGGACGTGCACGGCATATTGGTGCCAGGCGGCTTCGGCGAGCGCGGCACGGAGGGCAAGATCGCGGCCGTGCGTTTCGCCCGCGAGCGGCGCATTCCGTTTTTCGGCATCTGTTTCGGCATGCAGATGGCGGTGATCGAATGCGCGCGCAACCTCGCCGGCCTGCCGGACGCCAGCACAACCGAGTTTGGGCCGTGCGATGATCCCGTGGTGGGCCTGCTTACCGAATGGGCGCGCGGCAACGAGATCGAGCGTCGCGCGGAAGGCGGCAATCTGGGCGGCACCATGCGGCTCGGCGCCTATCCCGCCACGCTATCGGCGGGATCGCTGGTGCGCGACATGTATGCGGGCGCGGCCGGCATACATGAGCGCCACCGGCATCGCTACGAGGTCAACGTGCATTACCGCGACCGGCTGGAGCAGACGGGCCTGCGATTTTCCGGCATGTCGCCGGACGGCGTGCTGCCGGAGATCGTGGAGTATCCGGATCATCCGTGGTTCATCGGCGTGCAGTATCATCCGGAGTTGAAGAGCAAGCCGTTTGCGCCGCACCCTCTGTTCGCGGGGTTCATTGCGGCCAGTGTTTTGCAGAGCCGGCTGGTCTAGTTAGAGCAGGGGCTTCTTTGCGGGTTCATCCGTGGAGTCCGCGATTGCGGGATTCAAAAAACCTCATCTAACAGCGACAACATCTCCGACCAGCTGCGTTCGTCCGCCTGCTTGCTGTAGGCGACGAAGTCCGGCTGGTTCAGCTTGTCGGCTTCCTTGTTGGTGAAGCTGTGCACGGTGCCGCCGTACACGCTCATCTGCCAGTTCACGCCGCCGGCGGTCATCTCTTCCTCGAAGGCGCGGCGCGCATCGGCGTCTATGCTCGGGTCATCCGCGCCTATGCAGACCAGCACCTTGCCTTTGATGTTGCGCGCGTCCTGCGGGTTCGGCGTGCCGAGCCCGCTGTGGAAGCCGGTCACAGCCGCGATTCCGGCGCCGCCGCGGGCCAGTTCGAGCGCCATCGTGCCGCCGAAGCAGAAGCCGATCGCAGCGACCTTTTGCCGCGCTCACGCCTTCGATGCCGAGCAGGGCTTGCAGGGCGCCGCCGGCGCGCGCGCGGGTCCTGGCGACTTCCGCGCGCAGGGGCTTGAGAAGCTCGAGCGCCTCGTCCAGTCCGGCGGCGACGTACTGGTCGCCGTGCAGGTCACCCGCCAGCGCCGCATAGCCGAGGCCGGCCAGCCGTTCGGCGCGGTTCTTGGCATGCGCGGCCAGGCCGAAGGCTTCGGGGAACACCAGGACGGCGCCGCGCGGCGTGCCGTCCGGCAGGCAGAGATGGCCCTTCATGCGCAGCCCGTCCGCCTCGTAGGCCAAATCCTGTGTACGCATCGCGATGCTCCAAGCCAGAACCGGGCGCCTGTCTCCAACGGATGCACGCCGCGCGCAAGCTTTGGTGGACTGGCGCGGAGGCGTGGTGCCTGGGGCGGCGTCGTTTCTGGATCGCCAGGCGGGGACGCCACGCGCCCTCGATGCAGGGGTGCGCGCCGGCCGCCCGCCCTTCACCGGGCTGGACGTGCTGTATCGAGACGGGATGGAGACGTCTTGCGGCCGCGGCAGCGCGGGGCCGCCTGCTTACCTGAGGTAGCGGGCTACTTGAGATAGCGGGCGAACCAGGCCACCGCGCGCTTCTCGTAATCCTCGATGTGCCTGGGGTCACGCATGTGGTGGCCCTCGCCGGCATAGATGACAGAAGCCGTCGGCACGCCGAGATCGTGCAGCGCGTGCCAGAACTCCTCTGTCTGCGGCGCGGGACATTCGATGTCATCCTCGCCCACGACTTCCAGCGTGGGTGTGCGCACCTGGTTGATGAACGTGATCGGCGCGGATTTCGCATAGACTGCGGGGTTGGCGTAAACCGAGGCGCCGAAATACGGGATCATCCACGCGTCTATGCCGTTTTCGCCGTAATAGGATTGCCAGTTGGCGATCCCCGCGCCGGCGACGGCCGCGCGGAAGCGCTGCGTCTGCGTCACCGTCCACATCGTCATGTAGCCGCCGTAACTCCAGCCGGTGATTCCGAGGCGATGGTCGTCGATGGGCGCTGCGTGTTCGGCCGCGGTGACGCCGGCCAGGACGTCGCGCAGGTCACCATGGCCGAAATCGCGCACGTTGGCGCGGGTGAACGCTTCGCCCTGGCCGTAGCTGCCGCGCGGGTTGGGCAGGAACAAGGCATAGCCGGCATCGAGCAGGCGGCGGTGGTAGCCCTGGCCCACGAAATACGGCTGGTTCGCGGCGGCCGGGCCGCCGTGAATCGACGTGATCATCGGCAGCTTGGCGCCGTTGGACGCACCCGTCGGCAGCAGCAGCCAGCCTTGCGCGTGGAAGGCGTCGCTGGTCCAGGTGATGGATTTCGTGGTGGCGGCCAGGTTCTGGCCGGCGTTGGCGTGCGTGAGGTCGTGCCAGTCGCCCAATGGTCCCACCTCTATCTCCGGCGCGCGGGTGAAGGTCTGGTGCACGGTGGCGGTGGTCCTGGTGTGGCAGTCGCCGGCGAACTGGGCGTCACCGCTGTCCAGGGACTCGGCGCGGCTGACCATCGGCAAAGGCTGGGCGGCGGGGCTGGCCGGCTCGATCTGGGCGATCTGCGTCTGGTCGCCCGCGAGCAGGGAGGCGACAAGATGCGTGCCGTCACAGCTCCAGGCGAGCGAGGTGACGGTGGCGTGCCAGTTCGGCGTCAGGTTCAGCGGCCTGGCATCGGGCTGGTCCAGCCTGAGCACGAAGGCGTCGCCGCCGACCGAGCCGAAATCGCTCATCAGCCCGGCGATGAAGGAGACGGTCTTGCCGTCCGGCGAGACGGCGGGCTGGTTCATCTGCTGCTGCGGGCTGGACGGCGCGTGCAGGACGCGGGCGGCCGCCGTGGCGGCGTCGAAGGCGTAGAGTTTGGCGACCCACCAGTTGTTGTCGCCGTCGCCGGGGGCGGCGGTGCCCACGAAGCCGGCGCCGTCCGGGCGCCAGTCATATTCATAGACGTAGAGGTCCGGCGGCGAGGCCCAGCGCAGCGTGCCGTCCGGCTGGACGATGGCCAGGCGCTGCTCGTGCACATCGCCGCCCAGCTCGCCGGTGAGTGCTGCGCCTGCTTCCACAGCGCCGGTCTCTTTCGCGGCGCCCTGCGTCGCCAGCACGGCAAGCTGGCCGCGTGGGCCGTAGCGCAGCGCGCCCATGGTGCCGTCGAAGGCCATGGTCCTGGCGAGGCCGGTGCCGTCCTGCTTCACCGTGTAGAGCGCGCGCGCGTGGCTGCCTGGGCTGCGCAGCACGAAGGCGAGCGCGGCGCCGTCCGGCGCCCAGGCCAGCGAGGAGGGCGTGCAGTCGTGCACGCGGCCGCAGGGCAGGGCCACGGCGGCGGTGGCCGAGCCGTCGGTTGTGCGTATGACGACGGTCTGGATGTTCGGCTCGCCGGATGCGTCCTCGTCGCCCTCTATTGCGGCGATGTGCTTGCCGTCTGGCGCGACGGCGACGGAGAGGAAATCATGCACCGGGGCGGCGCCGCAGAGCAGGGCTGCCGCCAAAGGCAGGAGTGAGCGGGGACTTTTCATGGGGTGAGCTAAGCAGGCGTGGCTTCGGCTGCCAAGGCAGGGTTTTGCCGCGGGTTTTTGAACGGCGACGTCTCTGCCAAACGGAAGACAGCAAGGCCTTCTTCGAGAAGAAGCCGCGGAACGTTGAGGCGTGCGTCTCCGCTACGCGCGGGCGGCTTGCATGAGGGCGCGCATCTCGCGGACGGCGGCGGCCAGGCCCGAGGAGATGGCCGTGCCTATCAGGAAGTGGCCGATGTTCAGCTCGGCCACTTCGGGCAGGGCGGCGATGGCGGCTACGTTCCCGTAAGTCAGGCCGTGGCCGGCATGGCATTCCAGGCCGAGCTCCCTGGTCAGCGACGCGGCCTCGGTCAGGCGCCGCAGCTCGTC
Source organism: Rhodospirillales bacterium (assembly GCA_903643085.1). GTDB lineage: Bacteria > Pseudomonadota > Alphaproteobacteria > Acetobacterales > Acetobacteraceae > BOG-908. The sequence continues at coordinate 3,191 of CAHJWU010000121.1, read as the reverse complement.
CGGGCGGCCCAGCGCGTAGGCGCCGGTGTGCAGCTCCACGACAGGGGCGCCCAGCTCCGACGCGGCGCGGAGCTGTGCCGGGTCCGGATCGATGAACAGGGACACACGTATGCCGGCGCCGCCGAGCATGGCCACGATCGGCCGCAGGGTGGCGAACTGGCCGGCCGCGTCCAGGCCGCCCTCTGTCGTCACCTCGCGGCGGTGTTCCGGGACGATGCAGGCGGCGTGCGGCTTGTACCGTGTGGCGATGGCGACCATCTCGGCGGTGGCGGCCATCTCCAGGTTTATCGGCGCGGTGAGCGTGGCGCAGAAGCGGGCCAGGTCGTGGTCGTGTATGTGGCGGCGGTCTTCGCGCAAATGCAGGGTGATGCCGTCCGCGCCTGCGTCCAGCGCCGTCTGCGCGGCGGCGAGCGGGTCGGGGAAGCTGCCGCCGCGGGCGTTTCTCAGGGTGGCTACGTGGTCTATGTTTACGCCTAGGCGGGGCATGTCCTGGCTCCAGGGGAGAAGGCAAGGAAGGCCTTCTTTTAAAGAAACGTTTGCTCTCTGTCGGCGGCTGTTTCAGCAACCGCCGACAGGGAGCAAAATTTTTTGGTCCTTTTTTTTCAAAAAAGGACTGCTTGCTTCCGTGCCATGTCATCGGCCAGGCGAAGCGCCGCGATCAGGCTGGACGGGTCGGCCAGGCCGCGGCCGGCGATGTCGAATGCGGTGCCGTGGTCCGGCGACGTGCGTATGATCGGCAGGCCGAGCGTCACGTTCACGCCGCCGTTCATGTCCAGGGTCTTCAGCGGAATGAGCGCCTGGTCGTGGTACATGCAGATGGCTGCGTCGTAGCGGGCGCGGGCGGGTTCGGTGAACATGGTGTCCGGAGGGTGGGGGCCTGTCACGTGGATGCCCTCGGCGCGGAGCTGGTCGATGGCGGGCTGGATGAGGGTGGCCTCTTCTGACCCCATGCGGCCTTGCTCGCCGGCGTGCGGGTTCAGGCCGGCTATGGCCAGGCGGGGTTGCGGGACAGCGAAATCACGTCGAAGCGCGTCGTGCGTCGTGCGTGCGGCGTGCACGATGACGGCGGTGGTGAGGGCTTCCAGCGCGGCGCGCAGGGCGACGTGTATGGTGACGGGGACCACGCGCAGTTGCGGGCAGGCGAGCATCATGATCTCGCGGCCGCTGGCGCCGGTGAGTGCGGCGAGGAACTCCGTGTGGCCGGGATGCGGGAAGCCGGCCGCCATGAGCACGGATTTTGCGATCGGGTTGGTGACGACCGCGCTGGCCTGGCCGGTTTGGACGAGGCGGACGGCGCGTTCGATGCTGGCGATCGTGGCGGCGGCGTTGGCACCGTCCGGCTGGCCGGGGGTGACGGGTCGGGCGAGGGGGACGGGAAGGACGGGTACGGCCTGGGCGAAGCGGGCCTCGGCCGGGCTGGTTATCGTTTGCGTGGGGGCGTGGGGCGATAGCCAGTCGGGGTCGGCCAGGACGGCAAAGGCGGGGCCGGTTTCGCGCAGGTGGCGCCACGCGGCGGCGGTGATTTCGGCGCTAATGCTGGCGGGGTCGCCCATGGTTAGGGCTAGCAAGGGAAGGCAGGCCTTCTTTTCTGAAGAAAAGAAGCAAAAAACTTTTGCTCCTGTCGCATTTGTACCAGCCGCATATCTAAGGACACGCCAGGACATCTGCAGCGTCGCGGTAATAAGAGTTTTTTGCTTCTTTTTTGCAAAAAAGAAGGCCTTCCTTGCCTAAATGTGAATAGCCCGCCCCTCAACAGCAAGCGCCGCTTCCTTCACCGCCTCGCTCAGGGACGGATGCGCGTGGCAGATACGGCCCACGTCTTCGGAGGACGCGCCGAACTCCATGGCGGTGGCGATTTCCGCGATCAGCGTGCCGGCGTCCGGGCCGATGATGTGGGCGCCGAGTATGCGGTCGGTGGTCTTGTCGGCGAGGATTTTGACGAAGCCGTCGGTGGCGCCCATGGCGCGGGCGCGGCCGTTTGCCGTGAAGGGGAAGCGGCCGGCGTTGTAGGCTATGCCGTCTCTCTTCAGCATCTCCTCGGTGGCGCCGATGCTGGCGACTTCCGGCCAGGTGTACACCACGCCTGGGATGACGCCGTAATTCACGTGGCCCGCCTGGCCGGCGATCAGTTCGGCTACGGCCACGCCTTCTTCCTCGGCTTTGTGGGCGAGCATGGGGCCGGTGATCACGTCGCCTATGGCGTAGATGCCGTCCACGTTCGTGCGGTAGTGCGGGTCGATCTTTACGAAGCCGCGTTCGTCCAGCGCCACGCCGGCTTCCTGCAGGCCGAGCTTGGCGGTGTAAGGACGGCGGCCGATCGAGACGAGGACCACGTCGGCCCGCAGGGTTTCCGCGGCGCCGCCTTTGGCGGGCTCGACGGTAAGCTCCACGCCGGAATCGGTGGTGACGGCGGCGGTGACTTTCGTGCTGAGCCTGAACTTCAGGCCCTGCTTCGAGAGCACGCGTTCGAACGTCTTGCCGATTTCGCCGTCCATGCCCGGAACGAGCCTGTCGAGGTATTCCACGACGGTGACTTCGGCGCCGAGGCGGTGCCAGACCGAGCCGAGTTCCAGGCCGATATAGCCGCCGCCTATGACGACCAGGTGTTTCGGCACGGAATCAAGTTCGAGCGCGCCGGTGGAGGTGACGATGCGTTTTTCGTCGACGGTGACGCCGGGGAGCGGGACGCTTTCGCTTCCGGTGGCGATGACGATGTGTTTCGCGGCGTAGGTTTTGCCGTCCACCTCGAGCCGTCCGGGCGTGGTGAGATGCGCCTGGCCCTTCAGCCAGACGACCTTGTTTTTCTTGAACAGGAATTCGACGCCTTTGACGTTTGCCGAGACGACCTCGCCTTTGCGCGCCTGCATGCGGGCGAGGTCCAGCGTGACGCCTTCTATCTTTATGCCATGATCCTTGAAGGAACCTTGCACCTCGTGGAAGTTTTCCGAGGATTGCAGGAGCGCCTTGCTGGGAATGCAGCCGATGTTGAGGCAGGTGCCGCCGAGGGTTGCGCGCATTTCGACGCAGGCGGTGCGCAGGCCGAGCTGGGCGGCGCGTATGGCGGCGACGTAGCCGCCCGGGCCGCCGCCGATGACGATGACGTCGTAGGTGTCGCTGGCTTGGGCTGCGTTTGCGGCTGGCGTTTCGGCGGCGGCAGGGGCAGGAGCGGCTTCGCCGGCTTTGTCCACGCG
>CAHJWU010000120.1 GCA_903643085.1 Rhodospirillales bacterium | reverse complement strand
CCGCCGTGCTCGCCAGCCATGACGACGCAACGCCGGCCGACATCGCCGCCAACCTCGCAGACGGCATCGGCACGAGCGAGTTTCCCGTCAGCCTGGAAGCGGCCCGGGCGGCAAAGGCCGGCGGCATGCACGTGATCGCCGGAGCACCGAACCTGGTGCGCGGCGGCAGCCACAGCGGCAACGTGGCGGTGGCCGCCCTGCTCGCGGCCGGCCTGGTCGATGCGCTGGCGTCGGACTACGTGCCCGCCAGCCTGATCCACGCGGCGTTCCTCGCGTCGTTCCTGCCGGGCCTGGACCTGCCGGCTTGCATACGCATGATCAGCCTGAGCCCAGCCCGGATGGCCGGCCTGAAGGATCGTGGCGCGATCGTGGTCGGCCAGCGGGCTGACCTGGTGCGGGTCCGGCTGCAGGACGGGCTTCCCATCGTCCGGCAGGTGTGGCGGGCGGGGGAGCGGGTGATCTGAAGCAGCAGGCCTTGAGCGCCGAAATTCGGGCAGATCCCGCCGGCACAGGCGGACGTGCAGAAGTTTGCTTTTCTTTCCAAAAGGAAGGCCTTGCTTGCCCGCAATGACCACGCAGCGCGTCGCCCTCTACTGGACCCCCGACCCGTCCGACCCCCTCACCCAAGCCGGCAACGCCTGGCTGGGCCGCGACGCCGAACTGGCAACGGAGGTGCCGCAGCCGCCAATCGCCGGGCTGCCGGAACTTACCGCGGCGCCATGGCTCTACGGCTTCCACGCCACGCTACGCCCGCCCATGCGCCTGTCCACGGGGTGGGAAGAATTCATCCACGCCGCCCAGGCGGTTGCCGCTTCCGTCGCGCCGTTTGACCTGCCGAGCCTGGAGGTGGCGATCACTGACGGCTTCCTGGCTTTACGGGAGGCGGCGCGCAGCACCCTCCTGCAGGGCCTCGCCGATTCCTGCGTGCGCGGGACGGACAGGCATCGCCTGCGGCCGGATGCCGCCGAGCTGGCGCGCCGGCGCGCCGCCGGTCTCTCGCCCCGTCAGGACGAGATGCTGCTTCGCTGGGGCTACCCCTACGTCCTGCGGGAATGGCGCTTTCACATGACGCTTTCCCGCCGGCTCACCGACGCGGAGAGGGTCCGCCTGCTGCCAGCGGCGGAGGCGCATTTCGCTGCGGCGCTGGCGGTGAGGCGGCGCGTGACGGACATCGCGGTGTTCACCCAGTTGGCCGGCCAGGCTTTCCGTATCGCCAAGCGGATCGGGTTGCAGGAGAACGCGTGAGCCTACCCGGCCTGTCTCCGCGCCACCACCGCCATACCCACCGGCGCCAGGCTGATCGCCGCAAGCTTGACGTGCTGAACCGCGAACGGGATGCCGATGATGGTTACGGCACAGGCCACGGCCGCCACCAGATGGCCGATCGCCAGCCAAACGCCGAACAGCACCAGCCAGACGATGTTGCCGATGAGCCCGAACGCACCGGTGCCGAGATCGCCCCGCCCTGTCAGCTCCCGGCGCGACACTGCCTCCCGCCCGAACGGCCACAACGAGAACGACGCGATGTTGAAACAGGCGCGCGCCCAGGGCAGGCCGACGATGCTGATCGCCGCCAGCACGCCGGCCAGGAACCAGCCGACGGCCAGGATGAAGCCGCCAAACAGCACCCAAAGAAGGTTGAGAAGCAGTATCAAGCAAGCAGGCCTTTTTCGGGAAAGGACCAAAACACTCTTGCTCCCTGTCAGCGGCCGTTCACCGCCCGCCGACAGGAACCAGAGTCGTGTGCTTCCTTACGCGCTCTTCGCCATGATCTCGTCCGCCACGTTACGCGGCACCGGATCATAGTGATGGAACTGCATCGTAAATGAAGCACGTCCCTTCGTCATAGACCGGAGATGCGAGATGTATCCGAACATCTCCTTCAACGGCACATGCGCCCGCACGATCACCGTCGAGCCCGAGCTCTCCTGGTTCTGGATCATGCCGCGGCGGCGGTTCAGGTCACCTACCACGTCGCCCACGTGGTCCTGCGGCGTGGTGCACTCCACATCCATGATCGGCTCCAGGATCACCGGGCCGGCCTTCTTCATGCCTTCGCGGAAGCACGCCTTAGACGCGATTTCGAACGCCAGTGCGGACGAGTCAACGTCGTGGTACTTGCCGTCGATCAGCGTGTAGCGGAAGTCGACCGTCTGGAAACCTGCGAGCACACCGGTGTCGGACTGAACGCGTATGCCTTTCTCCACCGCCGGGATGTATTCCTTCGGCACCGTTCCGCCGACCACCTTATTCTGGAACTCGATGCCTGCGTTACGCTCCAGGGGTTCGAAGACGACCTTCACCTCGGCATACTGGCCCGAGCCGCCGGACTGCTTCTTGTGCGTGTACGTCTCGGTGTGGCTCTTGCTGATCGTTTCGCGGTAGGCCACCTGCGGCGCGCCCACGTTGGCGTCCACGCCGTATTCGCGGCGCAGGCGGTCGATGATGATCTCCAGGTGCAGCTCGCCCATGCCGGACAGGATGGTCTGGCCGGTCTCCTGGTCTGTCTTCAGGCGCAGGCTGGGGTCTTCGCCCGCCAGCTTTTGCAGGCCGAGCGTCATCTTCTCCACGCCGTCCTTGGTCTTCGGCTCCACGCTGATGTCGATCACAGGCACCGGGAACGCCATGCGCTCCAGGATCACCGGATCGTCGCTGGAAGCCAGCGTGTCGCCAGTCCCAGTGTCCTTCAGGCCCACGAAGGCGGCGATGTCACCGGCGAACACTTCCTTGATCTCGGCGCGCTTGTCGGCGTGCATCTGGAACATGCGGCCGATGCGCTCGCGGTGGTCCTTGGTGGTGTTCTGCACCATGTCGCCCTGCTTGAGCGTGCCGGCATAGACGCGCACGAAGGTCAGCGTACCGTATTTGTCGTTGATGATCTTGAACGCCAGGCCGGCGAACGGCGCGGTCGGGTTGGCGGGGATCACCCGGCGGTCATCGTCGATGCGCTCTTCCACGCCCTCTTCGGCGGCAATCTTGATGCCAGGCACGTCGATGGGCGAAGGCAGGTAGTCCAGCACGGCGTCCAGCAGCGGCTGCACGCCCTTGTTCTTGAACGCGGTGCCGCACAGCACGGGGCGGAACTCGCCGCTGATCGCACCCTTCTTGATGCACTTTTTCAGCGTGGCGACGTCCACGTCACCCTTCTCGAAATACTCCTCCATCGCCACCGTATCGACGGAGACGGCCGTATCCAGCAGGAGCTGGCGGTATTCCTTCGCCTTTTCCAGTAAGTCGGCCGGGATCGCCTCATCGTGGAACTTGGCGCCAAGCTCGCCGCCCTCCCAGATGATCGCCTTCATCTCGACCAGGTCCACCACACCGATGAACGTGTCCTCGATGCCGATCGGCAGCTGCAGCGGCAGCGCCACGATGTCGAGCTTCTCCTTCAGCGTGTCGAACGCGCGGTAGAAGTCGGCCCCCGTGCGGTCCAGCTTGTTGATGAAGATGATGCGCGGAACGTTGTAGCGGTCGGCCAGGCGCCAGTTGGTCTCGGACTGCGGCTGCACGCCGGCCACGCCCTCGATGATGAAGATCGCACCATCCAGCACGCGCAGCGAGCGGTTCACCTCGATGTTGAAATCGATGTGGCCCGGCGTGTCGATGATGTTGATGCGGTGGTCTTTCCACTCGCACGTGACGGCCGCGGAGGTGATCGTGATGCCACGCTCGCGCTCCTGGTCCATGTAATCGGTCGTGGTGTTGCCGTCATGCACCTCGCCGATGCGGTGCGACACGCCGGTATAGTACAAGATACGCTCGGTCGTCGTCGTCTTGCCCGCATCGATGTGGGCAGTGATGCCGATGTTACGTAGCTTGGCTAGGTCGGTCGCGGACACAGTATGGCCTCCATGCCATGACGGACGCCGGCGGGACCCCTGTCCCGCCGTGTCCCTGATGGGCTGGCGTTAAGTATGCGGGTGGAAATGCGCGACTGCGGCGGGATTTGCAAGAAGGAAGCAAGCAGGGCCTTCTTTTTTGAGAAAAGAAGTAAAAACTTTCGCCGCCTGTCGGCGTGCTCCCGGCCGACGCTAGGCGCTTTCTCGCAGGATCGCGGGGATGGCCTGCTTTACCTTGAAAAAGCCTTTCGTGCTTCGTGGCCATACTGCCTCGTCCCAAGCGCGCCTGATCCGGACGAAGCCCGGCAGCGCGTCGCCGGATGGGCCTACCGGCGCCCAGGCGCCCATCAGCGTGCCGCCCTGCGCCTCGCCGCTCTCGCATCCGAAATGGGCGCATGCGCGCGCCACGCCGTCCGCCATCGCCGCCTCGTCCGCCCGTTGCACCAGGGCAGACCGGTCGGAAATCCCGGCCGGCATCGGGCAGATACGCACCACCCGCGCGCCGCCAGGTGCCAAAGTCCCGGACGCCAGAGTCTCGGGCGCCAGGTCGTCGAGATGCAGCAGCAGCGTCACCTCGCCCGCGGGCGCGTCATCCGCAGGCGGCAGCGCCACCGCGGCCCGGCCCTCCGGCTCGCTCAGCGGTTCCGGCGACTCGTCCAGGCCTCTTGGATCATACCGGCCTTCCGTGTAGCGCCGTATGTTCTCCGCCCGCGCCACGTAATGCTTGCCGCGCGTGTGCAGCCCGGCCACCCAGCGCCAGCCGAGCGTGTTGCTCGCCGGGTCGAAATCAATCAGGTTGCGCGCGAAGAAATCCGCGCCCAGCACCCAGGGCAAACGCAGCGTGAAGATCCAGATGCTGGCGAACCACATGCGCGCGTGGTTGTGCAGCCAGCCCTCTTCCGCCAGCGCACGGGCCCAGTCGTCGAACCCGTCGATCCCGGTGCGGCCGAGCACGGCCTGCTCGAAGGCCCGGCGCAGCCCCGGCTGGTCGGCGAGCCGCGCCTGCTCGCGCGCCAACTCGGCCTGGTAATCGGTCCAGAGCCACGGCCTGGTCTCCAGATGGCCTTTGAAGTAGGTGCGCCAGAACACCTCCTGGATGAATTTCTCCGCCGCCGGCCCGTGCGCGTCCCACGCGGCCCGCACCACCTCCTCCTCCAGCACAAGCCGCCGGCGCAGGTAGGGAGACAGCCGCGTCGTCGTGGCAAGCTGGTCCGGAGCGGATTCCGTATTGCGATGCTCGGCATACCGGCGCCCCAGCATGGGAATCGCGGCCTGCAAAGCTCCCAGGCCACGGGCGCGTGTCATCTCGATGTTCATCCAGGCCACATGGCCCCGCCTGCCTCGCGCGCCATACGTCTCCTCACTGCCGGTAATGCTGCCTGTGTCGCCGGCGGCCGTCCGTCGTCTGGCCGAAACAGGCGGAGACTCCAAAACACCACGAACAGCTGCTGCGCGGCGTCGTTCGGGTCAGGCAGCCCGTCCTACGCGCGCATGAGATCAGAGTCTGGTCAATGCGCCGGAAAATCCAGACGCCGCACGCGTTGAAGCTTTCTCACGAAACCCTCCCGGCGGCCCCAGCCGCTTTTGAGACGGCGCCGAGGCCGACAGCGCATCGCGCACCTGGTCCGGCAAACCGGCAGCAGCGGCGTACCGCAAGGCCTGGCAGGATCGTGCTGGCAGCAAACGCACAGGCCACGCTTCGAGCGCGGCCGTATCGACATCGTCAGCGACAAAGTTGTGCTTCTCGAACAGGCGGCATTCCACTAGCGCCACCGCGCCGGCCGCCCCCAGACCAGCGTGGCGGACATGGCATAATTCCACACTACCCCGATCACCGCTCCCAGCGCGCCGGCCGGAGTCCGCCCAGCCTGTCCGCCGGCATACAGGGCGTTGGCAATGCCGATATTGGCCGCGGCGCCGATCGCACAAACCAGCATGAACAGCACCAGTCCCCGCCATAGCCGGCCGCCGCGCAACCGCTGATCGCGGTAGGTGATGACGTTGTTGAGCTGGAAATTGGCCACCATCGCCACCAGCGTCGCCATCGTCTGTGCGGCCAGAAATCCAACGCCCGCATGGCCGAGTGTCCACAGCACCGCCAGATGCACCAGCACACCGAACGCGCCGACGAGCGCGAACGACAGGAACCGCAGCGGCACCAGACCGCCAAGTGCCTTGTCCACCAGCAATGCGGCGAACTGCAGCAGCACGAGCGGACTGAGCTTGCTCTCGCCCGCGGTGCGCGGCCGGAAATGCGTGCCCACTTCCGCCACGCGCAGCCGCGCGGGCGAGGACAGCAGCAGGTCCAGCAGGATCTTGAACCCCTGCCCCGTCAGCCGCGGCGCGAGCCGCTCGAACAACGCGCGCGGCATCATGAAAAAACCGCTCATCGGATCGGTCAGCCTGGTGCCGAGCATGAACGTCGCCAGCCATATGGCCAGGTTGGAGAGTGCCAGCCGGCGCCTGCTGGACATCCCGTCCGCATCGCCCCCTGCCGCGAAACGGCTGGCCACCACCACGTCTGCGCCACCGCCCTGCAGCTTCGCCAGCATGCCGCGCAGCGCCGTCTCGTCATGCTGAAGGTCGCCGTCTATCACGGCCATCATAGGCGCCGAACTGGCGAGCGCGCCCTCGATCACCGCGCTGGCCAGACCGCGGCGTCCGATCCGCCTTATGCAGCGTATGCGCGGGTCGGCGGCGGCCAGACGGCGGATCGCGTCGGCTGTCCCGTCCGGGCTGTCGTCATCTACGAACACCACTTCCCAGGCCAGATCGCCCAGCGCTGCGGCGAGCTTGGCGACCATGGGGGCCACGTTGCCGCGCTCGTTGAAGCAGGGCACGACCACGCAGAGTTCAGCCGGCAGCCTCACGTCGCCGGCCGGATTGCAGGGTCGCGGCAACCATGATCGTCGCGGCTTTGCAGGGCGAGCCAGTACGCCGCACGCGCCCAGCAGGGCCTGGCGGAAACCAACGGCCGGTGGTCTGCGCTGCCGGGTCCGCCCTGGTCCGGCATACGTTGCCAAACCGGATGGAGACGAACGCCCGCAAAGCAGACGAGGCGTTCTCTTTTGCGGCGAAGCGAGACGCTGTCAGCGCGGCTTCGTCTCGACCGGCCAGACGAGGACGCGCCAGAGCGGCCGGCTGCGCCCAGGGCCGGGACCGCCAGGCCGCCGAGGAGACCGCGCACATTCCGCTCCGTACTACGCCCGACCAGACCGGGCGTGGTGCTGCTTAGCTTTGCGCCGGTCCGCTTTGCAACAGCGGACTGGCCGGCCGGCGACCTCGGCTCTGGTTGTCGTCTCTCGGCAACCGAGGCTCCGCGGGAGCGGTAGATATATAAGCCGATCAGCCGTTCATAACGGCCGCGAGTTCTTCTGACGTTCCCTGCGGAAAGGCACGCGCAAGATGACCGAGGAACGCCGACACCTTCGGGCTCTGCAGGCGCCGCGACGTGGTGAGCGACCAAAGCTCCGCCACGTCTCCTTCCTCGCCCCAGTTGACCAGCGCGCCGCGCGCGAGGTCGTCCATCACCATCGACAGGGGAAGCCGCCCTGCCCCTGCGCCTGCGCACACGGCATCGCGCACCATGAACAGCGACGACAGCCTGAGCACCGGCACGGGCAACAGCGTCTGCGGACCCTCGGCGGTGATGATCTTCCACGGTTTGACGGCATCGCCGGCTCCAAGCAGGACGCCCGGCGCAGATCCGTCTTGAGCGGGCCGGGACACCGCCGATGTCGCCACGATCACCTGGCGGTCGCGCAGGAAGCAGCGCCCGACCAGGGTGTGGTCAGGCGGCGGATTGACACGGATGACGACGTCGTAGCCCTCCTCGACCAGATCCACGGCGCGGTCCTCGGCGGTGACCTCTATCTGCACCTCGGGATAGTCGAGGATGAAGCCGGCCGCGAGTTGGCCCATCGCTCCTTGCGCGAACAGCAAGGGGGCACTGATCCGCAAGCGGCCACGCGGCCGGTCTTGGCCTGACGCAACGGCGCTGGCGACGTCGTCGATCTCGGCCAGCAGCTGCGCGGTCCGCTCGTGCAGCGCCCGACCTTGTTCGGTCAGCCTCGGCCGGCCGGCGCCGCGTTCAAACAACCGGACGCCAAGCCTCGCCTCCAGTTCGCCCACCCGGCGCGATAGCGTGGTCTTGGGCCGGCCAGAGGCGCGCGCGGCGAGCCCGAAGCCACCATGCCGGGCTACCAGATTGAAGTCCGCAAGCGCGAGAAGGTCCATGGCTGATCCGCTGATGGGACGGGCTGTCCCATGAAGACCGTCTCCCGTCCTGTCTTCGGGTCACTAGCTGGTGGCTATCGCTTTCGACAAATCAGGAGATCGTCATGACCATTCTCGTCACAGGTGCCACCGGCATGATCGGCAGCAACGTCGTCGCCCAGCTCGCAAAACGCGGTGCCGACATGCGCGCGCTGGTCCGCGATACGGCCAAGGCCAAGCTGCCGGACGGTGTTCTCGCCGTGCAGGGCGACATGCTGGACGTGGACTCGATGCGCGCCGCGCTGGACGGGATATCGACCCTGTTCCTGCTCAATGCGGTGGTGCCTGACGAGTTCACCCAGGCGCTGATCACGCTCAACCTGGCGCGCGAGGCAGGCATCGAGCGGATCGTCTACTTCTCGGTCATCCACAGCGACATCTACGTCAACGTGCCGCATTTCGCGGGCAAGCATGCGGTGGAGCGGATGATTGAGCGGATGGAGCTCAACGCGACGATCCTGCGCCCCGCCTATTTCATCAACAACGACCTGAGCATCAAGGACGTGGTGATCGGGCATGGCGTCTATCCCATGCCGATTGGCGACAAGGGGCTGGCGATGGC
>CAHJWU010000119.1 GCA_903643085.1 Rhodospirillales bacterium | reverse complement strand
AGGCGCAGGCCGGTGAAGCCGAAAAACAGGCTGCCGAGCGCGTCGCCGGCGCGGCGCAGCACGCGCGTCCGGCGCAGCATCGCCAGCATCCAGGGGTCGGGTCCGGCATCCACCTGCGTCGTCTCGAAGCGGAACTTGGCGCTCCAGGCGACCAGCGGGCGAAACAGCAGCTGGTCGTACGCCAGGATCACCAGCAGCATCGCGCCGATCGCGTAGAGCACGGCATGGATGTTCTTCGACACCAGCGCCGATGCGATGTAGCTGCCTATCCCAGGCAACTGGAAAGACGTGTTGCCCACCGTCACCGCCTCCGAGGCGACGAGGCTGAACCAGCCGCCGGACATGGACATCATCATGTTCCACACCAGGCCGGGTGTCGCGAACGGCACCTCCAGCCGCCAGAAGCGCTGCCAGGGCGAAAGACCGAAGCCGCGCGTGGCTTCGTCCAGGTCGGACGGGATCGTCTTCAGCGACTGGTACATGCTGAACGCCATGTTCCAGGCCTGGCTGGTGAAGATGACGAATATCACCGCCAGCTCCGCGCCGATCACCTGGCCGGGGAACAGGCCGAGGAAGAAGGTCACGGTGAACGTCAGGAAGCCGAAGATCGGCAGGCTCTGCAGGATGTCCAGTATCGGTACAAGCACCAGGCCGGCGCGCCGGCTCTTCGCGGCAAAGGTCGCGTAGGTGAAGGTGAACAGCAGCGAGCACGCAAGGGCAGCGAACATGCGCATCACCGTGCGCAGCGCGTAGCCGGGCAGGTAGGCGGGGTCCAGCCGGATGGCGCTGGTCTGCGGCACCTCCAGCGGCGCGAAAGTGTGGCGCGCCGCGTGGGCGACCGCGATCAGCAGGGCGGCGATGAACAGAAAGGCCGCCACGTCGAACCCGTTCGGCAGCCGCCGGACGCTGGCGGTGAAGGGCGCGCGCGCCTGCAGGGTGGTGTCGGACATTGGCACGGCCCCGGGGGAGGATTTCCCCGCCCTCTGACCATCCGGGGCCTGGTTAGGCAAGGGGCAAGCAGGGAAGGCGTTCTGTTTTGAAATGTAAGCAAAAACTTTGCACGGCCGCCGCGCAGACGGGCCGGCTACTCGATCACGCACACATGCTGGTCGGGGTCGCGCAGGACGCGCGCGTCCGGCACGTGTCCGGCCTTGAAGACGAGGCGGGATGCGGCGATGTCGGACAGCCGCCCCGGCGGCGCGGAACGGCCCCGCGGCGTGCGGTAGCCAAGCAGTTCCACATGCGGTGCGGCCACGGCGGGCGCTAAGGCGACCACGTCCACGCTCACGCCGGCCAGCCCGTCCAGCCCGTCCTGCGCCGGGCCTGTGTTCACCTGCCTGGCGCGCTCGGCCAGGCCCAGCGCGGTGGCGTAGAAGGCGACGCTTCGTGCCACGTCGCTCACCGCGATGGCCGAGTGGTCGATGCCTTCCGCGGTTGCCGGATCGCCGCCCGCAAACTGTATCAGCTCCAGAGGATGCCCGTCGGGGTCGCGGAACTTGAACGCCACCAGGCCGCCAGGCAGGGCGCGCGGTCCGCCCACGGACACGGGCGTGAAAGCGGCGGAGCGCAGCCTCGCGTAAGCCGCGGCGATGTCGTCTGTCGCCAGCGCGCAATGCTGGAACCACAGGTCGTTGCTGGCACTGGCGTCGGGGTAGGGGGCGCCGGGCGGATCGCACGCGGTCAGTTCCAGGTGCTGGCCGCCGCGCCGCAACAGCGCCCGGCGCACGGCGCGCACGCCCAACAGCCCGGCATCCCCCGGCGCGATCGCCGACGCCGAAAACCCGAGCGCCGCCTCGTAGAAGGCGATCGCCGCAGGCAGGTCGCGCACGTTCAGCCCGACCCTGTCCAGCCGCCACGCCTTCACGGCCACGCGGCGCCGCGCACGTTCGTGTACACCGCCATCAGCGTGTGCGCGGCGCAGATGAACAGGCGCGAGCGGTTGCGTCCGCCAAAGGTCAGGTTGGAGACCGTGCTCCCGGTGCGTATCTTGCCGAGCAGCGCGCCTTCGGGGCTGACGCAGTGCACGCCGTCGCCGGCGCTGGTCCACACGCGGCCGTCCTGGTCGCAGCGCAAGCCGTCGGCCAGGCCGGGCGAGACGCTGTGGAACGCCGCCCCGCCGGTCAGCCGGCAGGCGTCGCTTACCGCAAAGGCGCGTATGTGGCGCGGGTCGTCGGGTGCGAACTGCCCGCCGGTCTCGGTCACGTAAAGCGTGCGTTCGTCTGGTGAGAAGCACAGCCCGTTCGGCCCGGTGAAATCGTCCGCCACCACGGCGAGCCTGCCGGACACCGGATCGAGCCGGTAGACGCGCGCCGGCAATTCCGCCTCCTGCTTGCCGCCTTCGTAATCCGTGTTGATCCCGTAATGCGGGTCGCTGAACCAGATGCCGCCGTCGCTATGCACCGCCACGTCGTTTGGGCTGTTCAGCCGGCGGCCCTCGTAGCTGTCGGCCAGCACGGTCAGGGTGCCGTCAAGCTCGGTGCGTGTCACGCAGCGATTCTGGTGCGAGCAGCCGATGAGCCGCCCCTGCCTGTCGCGCGCGTGGCCGTTCTCGAAACCGGATGGCTGACGGAACACGCCGATGCCGGCGTCTTCCGTCCAGCGCAGGATGCGATCGTTCGGGACGTCGCTCACCAGGAGCTGGTTCGCGTCGCCGAACCACACCGGCCCCTCCAGCCATCCGAAATCCTGGCCCAGGATCTGCAAGACCGCGTTCTGCAGGATCAACTGGCGGAACGCCGGGTCAATGACCTCATAGGGGCCCATGGCGCGCGCTAGCGGAAATGGCCGGGCCTGCGCACCGGCGGGATGTGCAGTTGCACCGTCATCAGCACGGCCGGCGCGTCGCCTATCGTGCCGCTCTTGTGGCCTTGCCGCCCCTGCGCGTCGCGCGTGCAGCCCTGGTCCTCGCCGAACGAGATCTCGCCCGGCCCCATCTCCACGCGCGTGCCGTCCATCGCCTCCACCCACCAGCGCCCGGAGAGCGGCACGATCCATTGCGGCGCGGGATTCTCGTGCCACTCGCCCACCCAGCCGACCGGCTGCACAGTGAACACCGTGGTCGCCTCGGAGCGCGGCTGCCTGTCGTTCCATTGCGGGTCGGCCGGGCCCACGCCCTTCAGTTCGAACGCCGTCAGTTCGCAGCGCTGCTGGTGGCTCACGCCCTGGTCATCGACCCAGAGATGCCAGTAGCAGACGCAAGGTGTCCCGCCTGGGCCGCTCATGGGGACACCGGCTGCGTGTAGGGGTGGGTGGAGGCGAGCGGGTCGGCGAGGAACGCGCCGAGCCCGCCATGCACGCCCACGACGAGAAGCAGGAAACCGCCCGCCAGCGAGAAGTTCTTCAGGAAATCCCAGAACAGGTCGCGCCCCTTGCTGTCGCCCGCGCGCCAGAAATCCCCTGGCCGCCAGAACTGCTTCCACAGCAGCGCCGTCATCATGCAGTAGCCGGCCATGACGAGGCCGGCCGCGCGGTCGGCGGTGCCGGTGAGTATCGCCACGGGCATCAGGATCTCCACCGACAATCCGGCAACTATCAGCAGCACCGCGAGCACGCCCGGTGCGATCTGGCTCGCCTGCCCGACGGCGCCGCGGAAGTTGATGATCTTGTCCAGCGCGCTGAACGGAAAGAACAGCATGACGAGCAGGTAGCGCGTGGCCAGGATCGCCAGCACGGACAGGCTCATGCCGCCAGTCTTTCCTGCAGATGGGCGGCCACGCGCAGCGCGTTGGCGATGATCGTCAGTGTGGGGTTCACCGCGCCGATCGACGGGAAGAAGCTCGCATCCGTCACGTATAGATTGTCCAGCTCATGCGCGCGGCAGTCCAGGTTCAGCACGGAGCTGGCCGGATCGGTGCCGAAACGCAGCGTGCCCGCCTGGTGCGCCGTGCCGCTCACGGGGATGTCCTTGCCCAGGTACAGGTTGCGCTCCACCATCACCGGATGCGCGCCGAGCCTGCTCATGTGATGCTCGAGCTTGCGCCGCAGCCGCCGGTGCGCCTCCTGGCCCTGCTCCCTGACGTCGAGAACCACCCGGCCGCCGTCGTACGAGATGCGGTTCTCCGGCCGCGGCAGGTCTTCGGAGGACAACCAGAAATCCATCGAGTGCGACGCCATCTTGTCGAACGGCAGGTCCGGCAGCCACTCCAGCCAGCCGGGCAGCGCCTCCCCCTTTATCTGTTCGGCATGCGAACTGGCGCACATCTGTATCAATCCCAGCGGATACGCCCAGTCGTCCGTGCCGAAATAGTAGTCGCCGACCGCCAGCGTCTTCTGGAACACGGTGTCGTTGCGCTCCTTCATCAGCGCCATCAGCACGGACTGGTTGTGCCGCATGTAGTTGCGCCCGACCTGGCCGGAACCGTTCGCCAGGCCGTGCGGGTGCGCGTCGTTCGCCGAACGCAGCATCAGCAGCGCCGACGACAACGCCCCGCACGCGACAACCACGATGTCCGCCGTGTAGCGCTCCTGCGCGCCGGCGCGCTCCACCTGCACGCCGGTCACGCTGCGCCCGGCGGCGTCTGTCTCCAGTCTGGTGACGTACGCGTTCACCAGCAACTCGACGTTCGGGTGCGCCGCCAGAGTCGGATCGACGCACATCACCTGCGCGTCCGCCTTGCCGTTCAGCAGGCAGGGAAACCCGTCGAACGCGTCGCACCGTATGCAGATGCTCGTCGGCGTCGGCTTGCCGTCGCGCTCGTCCAGCTTGATCCCCAGCGGCAGATGGAACGGATGCAGGCCCTCGCCGGCGAAGCCCTCGGCCAGCGCCTGTATGCGCGGCTCGTGGCTGACCGCCGGATGCGGGTAAGGCCCGCTCGCCGGCGGCTCCAGCGGGTCCTCGCCGCGCTGCCCGTGCACGGCGAACAATGTCTCCGCCTCCGTGTAGAACGGCTCGAAATCCCCATAACCCAGCGGCCAGGCCGGCGACACACCCTCCTGGTGCACCACCTCGCCGAAATCGCGCTCGCGCAGCCGGAACAGCGCGGCGCCGTAAACCTTCGAGTTGCCGCCTACGTAATAGTGCAGGCCGGGATGGAACGTCTCGCCCTTGCTGCCGTACCAGGTGTCCTTGGCCTGGTAGGCGCCATCGACGAACACCGTCTTGGAATCCCAGTTGAACCTGGTGCGCGGCAGGTAGTCGCCGCGCTCGATCAGCAGGATGCGCTTTCCCGTGGGCGCCAGCCGGTGGACCAGCGAGGCGCCGCCCGGGCCGCTGCCAATCACGATGAGGTCGTAATGCGGCATGTGTCCTCCTGGCTGCGGCGCGTGTTGGAAGCCCGCGCCGCGTGGTTGGTTCCGTCAGGGCTTTTCTGCAAAGATCGCGACCCACCGACATCCTGCAAACACGCAACGTGCAGGACCGGCGCGCACCGTAACGCAGGCGCCAGGAGCAAAAGTTTTTTGCGTCTTTTTTGCAAAAAAGGCCTCGCCTACCGCGCGTTCCCCCGCCCAAGCTCCGCCAGCATCTTCCCCCGCGCGCCCTGCATCTCGAACATCCACCCCGGATACTCGCGCGGCAGCGCGCTCACGCGGTCCAGCGTGTCCAGCTCCGCCTCGCTCAGCGTCACCTCGGTCGCCTTGATGTTGTCGTCGAGCTGTTCCAGCTTTCTTGCACCGACGATCACGCTGCTCACCACGCGCCGGTGCAGCAGCCAGGCGAGTGCCACCTGCGCCACCGACGCGCCGTGCGCCTCGGCGATCGGCCGCATCGCGTCTATGCAGTCGAACGCGCGCGGGCGGTCCACCGGGGGAAAGTCGAACTGCGCGCGGCGCCCGTCGGCCGGCTTCTCGTCGTCGCGCCCGTACTTGCCGCTCAGCAGCCCGCCTGCCAGCGGGCTCCACACCAGCAGGCCCACATGCTCGGACCGCAGCATCGGCACGATCTCGCGCTCCAGGTCCCGCCCCGCCAGCGTATAATACGCCTGCAGGCTTTCGAACCGCGCCAGCCCGTGGCGCTCGGCGATCCCCTGCGCCTTCATGATCTGCCACGCCGCCCAGTTGGACACGCCCACGTAGCGCACATGCCCGTGCTGGACGAGCGTATCCAGCGCCCGCATCGTCTCCTCGATTGGCGTGATCGGGTCGAAGCCGTGTATCTGGTACAGATCGACGTGATCCATCTGCAGCCGCTTCAGGCTGGCCTTCACCGCGTCTATCAGATGCGCGCGAGAGTTGCCGCGCTCGTTCAGCCCCGGGCCTATCTGACCGAACGCCTTGGTGGCCACCACCACCTGGCTGCGCGGGATCTTCAGGTCGCGCAAAGCCTGCCCGGTGATCTGCTCGGACAGGCCCTCCGCGTACACGTCGGCCGTATCGAAGAAGTTGATGCCGGCATCGATCGCGCGGCCGACGAGATGCCCGGCCTCCTGCTGCTGCAGCGCGCCGATTTTCTGCCACATGCCTTCACCGCCGCCGAATGTCATGGTGCCGAGGCAGAGTTCGGAGACGAGCAGGCCGGTGCGGCCTAGTTTGTTCGAGCGCATGTTTGGGGGGACTTTCTGAAGTAAGAAAGCAAGCGGTTCTTTTTTGAAAAAAAGAACCAAAAAACTTTTACTTCCCCGCTTGCGTGGCGCGTAGGCTGGTCCTGCCAACACGCGCACTTGCAGTATCGAACGAGGCTTGCGTGCAGGCGAGGTAGTAAAAGTTTTTTGGTTCTTTTTTTCAAAAAAGAACGCCTTGCTTGCCTACCCTAACGCCGCCACCCGCCTTGCATTTCCCGCCCACGTATAATTCCGCGCCTCCAGCTCCCCCCGCGCCGCCGCCCCCAGCCCCGCCCGCAGCGCAGGCTCTGCGATCAGCCGCTCCACCGCGTCCCACATCCCGCCCTCGCCGAACAGCAGCGCCGTCCGCCCATGCACCAGGATCTCCCGAATGTTGGGCTGGTCCGGCGCGCAGATGGCACAGCCGGCGGCCATGTAGTCGAAGATTTTCAGCGGCGAGGCGTAGGGCGTGGCGCTGGGCTGCAACGCGATGTCGAACCCGGTGACGATCGCCGGCACCTCGGCCGGCTGCACCAGACCGGCGAAGGATACGCGGTCGCTTATGCCGAGCCGGGCGGCAAGCGCGGTGAGGTCCGCAATGGCCGGACCGTCGCCCACGACGACCAGGCGGGTGTGGTCCGGGCCGCCGGCCATGCCTTCGATCACCCGGTCCAGTCCGTGCCAGGCGCGCACGAAGCCCACGAAGCCGAGCGTGACGGTGCCGTCCGCCGGCGCCGGGGGCCGTGGCGGGAAACGGGCGAGGTCGATGCCGTTGGGGATCACCACGATGCGGGCGCGGTCCACGCCGCCCTCCACCAGACTGTCTGCCAGCACGTGGGTCACCGGAAGCACGCGCGTGGCGCTGCGCCACGTCCAGTGTTCCAGCCGGCGCGCCAGGCCGGCCAGGCGCAGGCCGCCGTGTTTCTCGCGTTCCAGCGCCAGCGGCGAGTTCACTTCCAGCAGCAGGCGCGCGCCGTGCCGGCGGGCGAGCCAGGCGCCGGCCAGGAAATACAGGTTGCAACGCTCGTACACCACGTCCGGCCGCATCTCCCGCCAGGCGGCCTTGAGGCGGCGATAGGCCGCAACATTGTAGGCCAGCTCGGCCAGTTCGCCGAGCGCGCCGGGCAGCAGGCGGCGCAGGCGCGCCACCAGGCTGCTCTCGCCGCCGAACCCGGCGTTTTCGTAGAAGCCGGGTCCGACGACGCGCACCTCGTGGCCGGCTTCCCCCAGCGCGCGGACGAGTTCCTCGATGTGCACGCCCTGGCCGTCATGCGAGTTGATGCGGTGGCTGTACAGAATGCGCATGAGGCGGCTGCTACGCCGGATACGGATTGGCGCCAAGCTGCGCCAGCGCGGCCCAGGCGGTGGGTGCGAGGTGCGGGCGGCGGTAGTACAGGAAGTCCGGCGCGCTGGTGTCCAGCCCGATGGAGAGGCCGGTTGTGAGCGTGGGCGTGCTGGCGGCGAAGATCATGCCGCCGGGCGCGGTGTTGGCGCGCAGCGTGGCCATCAGCCGTGCCGGATCGCGCCCGGCGCGGCGGGCAGCCAGTGCTGCTATCGCCGTGCCTTCCAGCCAGATGCCGTCGCGGTCCGTGTTGAAATCCACCCCGGCGATCTCGGCCGCGGGCGCGCCCTCCGGCAGGCCGTGGCGGGTGAGCACCCAATCCAGCGCGTGGCCCCAGCCAGGGCGGGCGCCGGCGGCCAGCAAGGGCCAGAGGTTCGCATCCACCGCGGAATGCAGGTTCAGGCTGCCGTCCGGCTTGAGGCCGGTGGCGAAACGGCCTTCGCCCTCCTGCCACATGCTGGAAACGAAGTCCCTCGCGTGGGACGCCGCCTGCGTGCGGCCGAGTGCGCCGAAGGCGGCGGCCAGGTCGATGTTGTGCTCGGTGCTGACCCAGGCGAGGCGTTGCGGCGCCGGCTCGAAGCCCAGGAACCCCCCGGCATAACCGCGCGGCGCGCGCACATGCGCCTCCACCCAGTCCGCGGCGCGCTCGGCCGGCTTGCGCCAGGCGGGGCCAAGACCGATCCACAGCAGCATCGCCCACGCCATGTTTCCTGTGGCCGTGCCCACCTGGTAGCCGTCCTCGTACCAGCGCCCCGCGGCCGCATCCCACCAGCCGGGCAGGCGGTAGGCGTCGCGTTCGGGGGCGGGCCCGGCCCAGTACGCGTTGCGCAGGCGGCCGTCGTGCCAGAACCGGTCGTGGGCCTGCGCCAGGGC
>CAHJWU010000118.1 GCA_903643085.1 Rhodospirillales bacterium | reverse complement strand
CCGCATGCCTTGCAGGCGGATGCGCGCCGGCTGGGCGCGCGGGGTGTCGTCGAACGTCACGTAGGCCAGGACCGTGCCGCCGGCCTCGGACTCGGCGGTGACGAGGGCCCGGGTGAGGTGGCCGGCGCCGGAGCAGATGGCCTTGCCGCCCTGCAGGCGGTTCCCTGCCAGGCGCAGCGGATGTTCACCGTCGGTGACCCAGAGGCCGAACAGGTGGCCTTGCCTGGCGTCGCTGGCGAGACGGTCCAGCTGGGCGGGTGTGCCGTAGGTGGCCACGAGTTTCACCGCGTTGACGTGGCCTTCGTAGAGACGGCCGGTGGCCAGGTGGCCCTGGCCGATGCGCCGCAGGGTCTGGAGGAGGGGGCCGGCGCCTTCGGGCGTGGTGCCGGCGCCCTGGCCGCCATGGCTGGGCGGGAAGGCGGCGGTGAGCGCGCCCATCGCGGCCAGGTCGGCGATGTTGCGCGCGGGGAAGGCTGCTTCGGCGTCGAGCTGGACGGCGCGGGACTGGAAGACGGGGACCAGGTCGGGGAGCATGGCGGGGCAACGCGGCAGGCAAGAAAGCAAGCAGGTTTTTTTGCAAAAAAGACGCAAAAACCTTTTGCTTCCCGCCTGCATCGGGGTCCGGTTCCGTTCCGCGGATGGGTGCGCCGCCGTGTGGACAAGGGAGTAAACGTTTTTTGGTTCTGTTTTCGAAAAAGAACGCCTTGCCTTGTCTTGCACCCCCACCTACCTCGCGCCCCCAGGAGGATTTCACGCCATGTCCGAGACGCAAACCGTTGAACGCCACGAGTTCGGGGCCGAAGTGGGCCGGCTGCTCGATCTGGTGGTGCACTCGCTGTACTCCGAGCGCGAGATCTTCCTGCGCGAACTGGTGGCCAACGCGGCCGATGCGACGGACAGGCGGCGCTTCGAGGCGCTGAGCGACCAGGCGCTCGGGCTGCCGGAGGGCGCCGGCGTGCGCGTGGTGCCGGACAAGGCGGCGCGCACGCTGACGATCGAGGACCAGGGCGTGGGCATGAGCCGGGAAGAGCTGGCGCAGAACCTGGGCACGATCGCGCGCAGCGGGACGCGGGCGTTCGCGGCCGGGCTGGCGGGTGCCAAGGCAGACGAGAAGCCCAGCCTGATCGGGCAGTTCGGCGTGGGTTTCTACTCGGCGTTCATGGTGGCGGACCGGGTGGAGGTGACGTCACGCAAGGCCGGCGGCGACCAGGCCTGGCTGTGGGCGAGCGACGGGCGGGGCGAGTACACGCTGTCGCCTGCGGAGCGCGCGGCGGCAGGCACGACCATCGTCCTGCACGTGAAGGCCGACGCCGAGGAGTACCTCGAGCCGTACAGGCTGGAGACGGCGATACGCAAATGGGCCGACCACATCGCCCTGCCGATTTCCGTGGCGCGGGACGGCAAGGATGTGGCGGCCAACGAGGGCACGGCGCTGTGGCGCAAGGCGAAGAGCGAGGTCAGCGAGGAGCAGAGCCAGGAGCTGTACAGGCATCTGGGGCATTACTTCGACACGCCCTGGGCGACGTTGCAGTGGCGGGCCGAGGGTCAGCTCGAGTTCTATGCGTTGCTGTTCGTGCCTGGGGCCAAGCCGTTCGACCCGGTGGAGGGCGACCGGGCCTCGCATGTGCGTTTGCACGTGAGGCGGATGTTCATCACCGACGACGCGAAGCTGCTGCCGGAGTGGCTGCGGTTCGTGCAGGGCGTGGTGGATACCGAGGATTTGCCGCTGAACGTCAGCCGCGAGATGCTGCAGGCGACGCCCGTGCTGGCGCGGATACGCAAGGCGGTGACGAACCGGGTGCTGACGGAGTTGAAGACGCGGGCGAAGGATGCCGGGGAATACGCGAAATTCTGGGAGAATTTCGGGCCCACGATGAAGGAGGGGCTGTGGGACGACACCGAGCACCGGGCGACGCTCTCCGAGCTCATGCGGTTTCGCAGTTCCTCGACCGAGGGGTGGGTTTCGCTTGCGGAGTACGTCTCGCGCATGAAAGACGGGCAGGAGGCGGTCTACATCCTGATCGGTGACGACGCGGCCGCGCTGGCGGGGTCGGCGCAGCTTGAGGGCTTCCGCGCGCGCGGGTTGGAGGTGTTGCTGCTGTCGGATTCGGTGGATGCGTTCTGGCCGGAGCGGATGAGCGAGTTCGAGGGCAAGCCGATACGCAGTGTGACGCAGGGCGCGGCGGACCTCTCCAAGTTCGCGGTGGAGGCAGGGGGCGAGGCGGCCGACACGGGCAAGTTGGTGGAGGTGCTGAAGGCGGCGCTGGGCGAGCGGGTGGACGAGGTGCGCGCGACGGACCGGCTGGTGGACAGCGCGGTGGTGCTGACGGCCAAGGCGGCGGGGCCGGACCTGCAGATGCAGCGGCTGATGCGGCGCACGGGGAGGGCGGGGTTCTCCGGCGCGCCGGTGCTGGAGATCAACCCCCGGCATGCGCTGGTGGCGGCGCTGGCGAAGCGGGCGGAGGCTGGGGAGGACCTGGCCGAGGTGGCTGAGGTGTTGCTGGACGTGGCGCGTGTGCAGGATGGCGAGGCGCCTGGCGATCCCGCGGCGTTCGCCCGCCGGGTGGTGGCGGCGATGGTGGGTGCTTGACGCGACGCGCCCGAATGGCTGGGAGATACGCCCCAGCCTTGCTGCGTCTGTGCCTGACGTGGGTGTTGTTGCCGGGTGCCGCCTGGGCTGACGTTGCCGATTCTTACGCTCTGCAGGTGGATGGCGACCACGTGCGCTTCACCGTCGCGGTGAACGGGCTGCCGGTGGGCGCGATCAACGGTCGCAGACTGAGTGGGGCGTATTTCTTCCTGGATGCGCTGCTGCGGGAGGGGAGCAACGAGGTTACCGTTCGGACCGCCTTGGACCGGCCTTACGGCACGGCGCAGCTCACGCTTACGCGGCCTGCTGGCGAGGGCGCGGCAGGGCCACCCCTCTGGCAGGTGAAATGCGGCTTCGTCCTGCCGGACGGGACTACGCCAGCCTGCAAACCCGACGGCGTCTATACGACGCGTTTCGATGTCGGGCACGCGCCACCTTTTCGTCTGTGGCAGGCACAGCCGGCTGCGTTGTCAGTATCCGCAATCACCGCTTCGCTGGCGGCGGAACAGGCAGCTCTGACACAGGATGCGAGGGAACACGACTGGACAGGGATGTTTCTCGGGCGGGATGTACGCAGGTCGGATCTGTTGCAGGCGGGGCGCGGCGTGGCGGCTGCGGCGGCAGATATGGTCAAGAACATGCGGGCGGCGGCGGAGAAGGGCGGTGGTTCGGTCAAAGCAGCCCAGGCGCCACTGGCGGGACAGCTGACCGTCACAGCCTTGCCTCATGACCTGTATGCGGTGACACGGAAAGACGCAGCGCCGGTCCTGCGCGTTCAGGTCGGGGCGGGCGAGCTACAGGATCCGGACGATTTCGGCGATTTGGCTGACCGTTACCTTGATGGCGTCTATCAGGTGCTGACGGTGGTTTACGGCAACTTCGACGGCAAGTGGCAACGCGTGAGGTAGGTATGCCACGGCGCTGGTCTTAAGGTTCTCTCTTCGCGCGCGGGATGACCTCCGGGCGACGACAATAGGTGCGAAAGGCGCACCAATGTGCGTTACGGGTTCGTCGGACAGTCATCAGGCCGGCCAGCAGTGCCGCAATAAGAGCCGTTGCGGCAAGTGGTGACGGCCGCAGACAGAGGCCGGCGAGCGCCAGAACGATTGCGCAACCGCAGATCTCGGCAAGTACGAGGACTACAAAGCGGAATTGCCAGATGATTGCGCCGCCGAGCAAGGCGGCGGCGGCCAGAATAACCAAGTGGATGCCATGATCGCTGCCCTGATGTGCAAAGGCGGATATGGTGTCGAAACCGGCACAGGTCAGAACGACGTTGGCGGCTGCCAAGCCAAGTGTGGTCTGGACAGAGCCATCTCTGCGCCACTTGAAAAATGGTGCGTTTTCGATGCGGTCAGGGTCGTCGCTCATGTCCTGGTTTTCAGCAACGCGACTGCTATCGTGGCGACCTCGCTCTGTTTGTAGCCAAGCATGTCGTCGACCAGGCGAGGAGCAACGAAAGTGGCTGGTGGCGGCGCTGGCCAAGCGGGCGGATGCCGGGGAGGACCTGGCCGAGGTGGCGGAGGTGTTGCTGGACGTGGCGCGTGTGCAGGATGGCGAGGCGCCTGGCGATCCGGCGGCGTTTGCGCGCCGGGTGGTGGCGGCGATGGTGGGTTGAGACTAGGCCAGGTAGCCGATTGTGCCGGTGACGCCGGCACCGGCCTGGACGCCCACGTTCAGGCCGCGGGTGAGGAGAATGGCATTCGGTTCTGCCTGGCCGACCAGCAAGCTCAGGATAGGTGAGGCGATCTGTAAGGCGAAACGCTCCGGGTCTATGCCCAGAAGCATCAAGGTTCCGGAATAGCCGACGAGCAGGCCGGCGCCGCCATCTATGACGATGCAGACGCCGCGGAAGTCGGCGGGCGTGAGTTCACGGCCGGTGAAGAAGGAAGTCATGTAGATCGTGCCGGCGTTTGGGAAGGCTTTCGGGGCGATGACGCCGCCGATGGCCTTGCCAAGCTTCTCCGGCCGGATTTCCAGCTTGCCGAGCTTGGGCAGCTTTATCCCGATGCCTGCACCGACGCCGGCGCTGCCGAAATGGAAGTTCTGCGGTTTGCCTGCGGGGTTCAGCAGGTCTATGGCGCCGCCGGTAGCGGCGAAGATGTCGACGTTCACGCCGCCGGTGCCGGAGGTGACGAAGGTCCAGGCGCTGGGTCTGATCAGCATTGTCGGGTGTCTCCAAGCGCGCGGTGCGGCTGAGTTATTTGCGGAAGAAGGTGACGGGTACAGCGAAACTGGCGAGTGCGAGTGCAAGCAGGACGATGCCGCAAGTAGCCAAGGCTGCGCTGCTGCCCCACAGGCTGCCGAAGCTGCGCACACGTGCTGTGGCGCGAGGGTTTGCGGGATCGAAGAGCACCTGCACGGGCTGGCCGACGGTGAAGCCAGCGATCATTCCGCCTTGCGGGTAGCTGACCAGTGTTCCGTCCTGAGTGGTGAAGTCGATCTGCGGGTGCGACCCGCCGGCGTTTAGGCGTGTCACCGCGCCCGGGCGCATTGCGGCATGAGCGATGAAACGGCTGGTGTGCAAGGCGGTAAACGCGGCACCCGCGAGAAGCAGCACGCCTGCAAACAGCAGCACCTGCCGCGGCTGTATCTGCATCTAGTTCATGGCCCGGCACTCGGAGACGAAGGCGTCCGGCTTTGTTCTGTCGGGTTGTACTGCGCAGGTGACGTAATGCGTATCCTGTTTCAGTAGATAGCCGAATCCACTTAGCCCGATTGCGATGTTCACGACCTGGTAGCCGGAGGCGATCAGCTGCTGCATGGATTGCGGCACGGGTTTGAACATAGTCGGGACGGTTGCAGGAGCACCTGCAGCAAAAGCAGGCGCAGTTTGCATCAGCAACGATAGTATCAGCAAGCCAGGTTTCAGTCGCACGAATTCTCCTGCACGGAGGGTGAAGCCCACGGGTCCGGGGCCGAGGCCCCGTCGTGCGAAGCACGCTTTCGCGTGACGGGATCCAGGGGCAGAGCCCTTGGCCTTGCCTAGATATAGCGCGC
This sequence comes from Rhodospirillales bacterium, assembly GCA_903643085.1. Taxonomy (GTDB): domain Bacteria; phylum Pseudomonadota; class Alphaproteobacteria; order Acetobacterales; family Acetobacteraceae; genus BOG-908. The sequence goes on along the minus strand of CAHJWU010000118.1, from coordinate 3,143 downwards.
CAGAGCGCCCAACAGCCGCGCGTGCGCGTTGGTCCCGTGATCCAGGCACCGCACGTCGAACTTCTCGTTCGGGCTGTGCACCTGGTCGTCGTTCAGCCCGAAGCCCATAAGCAAGGTGTCCAGCCCCAGTATGCGGCGCAGGCTCTCCACCACCGGGATTGAGCCGCCGCTGCCGATCAGCACGGCGTCGCGCTGGTATTCCTCGGCGAGGACCTGGCGGGCGAGGCCCACGTAAGGGTTGGCGGCGCTGACTTCGAAGCCGGGGGCCATGCTGTGGGCGCGGATCTCCACGTGGTAGCCGGGTGGGGTGTGGTCGGCGACGAACGTCTCGAAGGCGGCCAGTATGTCCGGCGGGTTCTGGCCGGCGACGAGGCGGAACGAGACTTTGGCCGAGGCCTCGCTGGCGATGACGGTCTTCGCACCCGGGCCCTGGTAGCCGCCGGAGATGCCGTTGATGTCCATGGTGGGGCGGGCCCAGAGGCGTTCGACGGCGGGGCGGCCGGCCTCGCCCGCGGGGGTGGACAGGCCGATTTCGCCGAGGAAGGCGGCCTCGTCGAAGCCCAGCGCGGCCCATTCGGTGGCCTGGGCGGTCGCGGTCTCGGCCACGTCCTCGTAGAAGCCGGGAAGCTGGACGCGGCCCTGCTCGTCCTGCAGGCCGCCGAGTATGCGGGTGAGCGCGTTGATCGGGTTGAGCGCGCTGCCGCCGTAGAGGCCGGAATGCAGGTCCCGCGAGGGGCCGCGCACCTGCAGCTCGGCGTAGACCAGGCCGCGCAGGCGGGTGGTGATGGCGGGCGTGTCGATGTCCCACATGCCGGTGTCGGAGATGATGGCGATATCCGCAGCGCGCAGTTCGGGGGCGTGGTCAAGCAGGAAGGCTTCGAGGTTGACGCTGCCCACTTCCTCCTCGCCTTCCAGCACGACGGTGATGGTGGCGGGCGGGCCGCCGGCCACCTCGTGCCAGGCGCGCAGGGCTTCGAGCCACATGGTGACCTGGCCCTTGTCGTCCACGGCGCCGCGCGCGGTGATGATCGGGCCGTGACGCCCTTCGGTCAGCGTCGGGGTGAAAGGGGGGCTGGTCCAGAGCGCGAAGGGTTCGGCGGGCTGGACGTCGTAATGGCCGTAATACAGCAGGTGCGGCGCGCCGGCGGGACCCACGCGGGTGGCGAGCAGGACGGGGTGGCCCGGCGTCTCGACGAGGCGTGTGGCGAAGCCGATGGCGTCCAGTTCGGTGCGGGCCCACGCGGCGGCACGCCGGCAATCGGGCGCGTGGGCCGGCTGGGCGCTGACGCTGGGGATGGAGAGGAACTCCATCAGGCGGGCGTGCGCCTGCGCGCGCGTGGCCTGGATGCGATCCAGCACGGTCTGGGTGGTGATGGCGGGCAGGGAGCGGGGTGCGTCATTCATGCGGCCGAGCTTACGCAACACGGCGGGGTTTCGGAAGACGCCGGTTCGGGCGGGCGGTTTCACGGGTGGGCGGAAAGAGGTAGTTGGGAGGAGCAACGAACGTGCGGAGGACAGGATGGGCGCGGCCGAGACGATGCGGGCCAAGGTGGGCCAGGAGCTGGCGGTGTCTGACTGGCTGCTGGTCGATCAGGCCAGGATCGACGCGTTCGCGGCCTGCACAGGGGACCACCAGTGGATACACGTGGATGTGGAACGTGCCGCCAGGGGACCGTTCGGCGGCACGATCGCGCACGGGTTCCTGACCCTGTCGCTGGTGCCGGTGCTGACGGGCGGCACCTGGTCCGCCGGGCTGGGGCTGGAGGCGACGCTGAATTACGGGCTGGACCGGGTGCGTTTCCTCACGCCTGTGCGGGCGGGGAGCCGGGTGCGCAACAGGGTCAGTCTGGTCTCGGCCGAGGAGCGCGGGGCGGGACGGACCTTGCTGTGCCTGGAGAACACGGTGGAGATCGAGGGAGAGGCGAAGCCGGCGCTGGTTGCGACTACTTTGGCGATGGCGTTCGGGTAGCAGGACGCCAGGCCTTTCTTGAAGAGATACGAGGGAAACTCCAGTTCTTCGCGTCCGCGGCGCCGGGAGCGGAGGTTCTCTTCCCGTTTCAAAAATCAAGGCCTTGCCTGCACTCGCAACGTTTCCCGCCGCCCGTTGCATCCGATCTGCATCGGTCGCCGTTCCATCGGTAGCGACATGAGATCGGCTCGGTTGGCAAGGATCGCGGATCATGTATTCATCTGCGCGGTCGCGCCGCCTGCGCGACGACGCGGCGCGCTTGCGCCATGGTCAGGACGCTCCGCATGGCTGCAGACGCTGCAGGTCTTTCTGCCCAGGAGCTGATCGCACGCTGCGCGACGCAGGACCGGGCGGCTTTCCGGGCGCTTTACGCGCAATGGAGCGGCCGCCTGCACGGGGTCGCCATGCGCATCACGCGTGATCCGGCGCTGGCGGCGGACGCCACGCATGATGCGTTCGTGCAGGTGTGGCAGCAGGCCGGGCGCTACGATACGGCGCTGGGCGAGGCGGGGCCCTGGCTGATGAGCCTGGCGCGTTACCGGGCGCTGGACCTGGTGCGCCGGCGCGGGCGCGAGGTGCTTGGGCACGAGGCGATAGACGACGAGGCAGACAGCGGGCCAGATCCGCTCGGGCAGTTGATGGCGAGCGCGGATGGCGGCGCCCTGCACCGATGCCTGCAGACCCTGACCAGGGAGCGCCGCCGGCTGGTCGTTCTGGCGTTCGTGGACGGCTACTCGCACAGCCAGCTCGCCGAGAAGGAAAACCTGCCCATCGGGACGGTGAAGTCCTGGATCAGGCGAAGCCTCATCGGCCTCAAGGAGTGCCTGGCGCCATGAGCGGACAGGCGGAGGCCGATGACGGCACGCCGGAGATGCTGGCCGGCGCGTACGTGCTGGGAACGCTCGACGCGGCTGCGGCCAGGCTGGCGGAGGCGCGCATCGCGGCGGAGCCGGCTTTCGCGGCGGAGGTGCGCGCCTGGGAGGCCCGGCTGCATCCGTTGGCCTTGCTGGTGCCTGAAGTGGCACCGCCGGCGTCGCTTTGGGCGCGTATCGAGGACACGGTGGGTGGCACGGCCGGCGAGGCGCCGGTGCAGGCGGCGGCGCGGGGCGCCAACGACAACCGTGTGTCGGGTTGGTGGCGCATCGCGGCGATCGGGGCCGGCGCGGTGGCGGCG
>CAHJWU010000117.1 GCA_903643085.1 Rhodospirillales bacterium | reverse complement strand
CCCAGTTCGCGCCGTTCCGAGTGCTTCGGCGATCCCCATGACGGCATCACAGACTCTGCCCGCCGGCGACGCGGCCGAGAACGCACCCGCAGCCCCGGGCGACGGCGCCAACCTGCCCATCCCCCCCGTGCCGCCGCGCATCGCCGAAGGCACGCAATATGACACCTGCCTGGACATGCTGGCCACCGACCCCTCCGGCGCGGACGCCATGGCCACCTCCATGGCCGCCACCGCCGGCGCCGAAGCCGCCGCGCACTGCCACGCCCTCGCCCAGGTCGAACTGGGCAACACCGAAGCCGGCGCCACCCTGCTCGACCAGCTCGCCGCCAGAAGTGCCGCACCCCCCGCCTCGCGCGCCGTCGTCTTCGGCCAGGCCAGCCAGGCCTGGAGCATGGCCGGCCAGACCGGCCAGGCCTACGATTCCGCCACCCGCGCCCTCGCCCTCTCGCCGGACGACCCGGAGCTGCGCATCGGCCACGCCATCGCTGCCCTCGCCCGCCAGCGTTACGCCGAAGCCGCCGACGACCTGACACGCGCCCTGGACCTGGACCCAAACCGCGCCGACGCCCTGATCCTGCGCGCCACCGCCTGGCGCAACCTCGGCCGCATCGACGCCGCACGCACGGACATCGATGCCGCCGCCGCGCTGGACCCGGACAACGCCGACCTCCTCCTCGAACGCGGCATAATCCGCCAGCGCACCGGTGACCTCGCCGGGGCGCGCGCGGACTGGCAGCGCGCGGCCGACCTGGCGCCGGACACGCCTACGGGGGATCTGGCGCAACAGAATTTAGCTTTGTTGCAGGCTGGGCCTCGGCAGTGAGGCAAGGCAAGGCCTTCTTTTTTGAAAAAAAGAAGCAAAAAACTTTTGCTCCGCTGTCGCGCGGGTGCTGAAACAATTGGCTACCGGGACCGGATGTTCTGAAGCCTTTCTTCTGAAAAGACTGCTTGCCTTTCCTGTGCTAGCGATCCGCCATGCCCTCCCCGACCGCCCGAAGCTTCATCTCCCAGCGCCTCCGCCTCCATTACGCCGACTGGGGCAACGAAGCCGCCCCACCCCTCGTCCTCGTCCACGGCGGCCGCGACCACTGCCGCAACTGGGACTGGGTCGCCGCCCACCTCGCCGCCCACTACCACGTCATCGCCCCTGACCTGCGCGGCCACGGCGACAGCGCCTGGGCGGATGCCGGCGGCTACACCATGGCCGGCTTCCTCTACGACCTGGCCCAGCTCGTCCACCAGCAGACCCAGCCGCCCATTACCCTGATCGGCCACTCGCTCGGCGGCAACGTCGCCACCCGCTTCACCGGCCTCTACCCCGAACTGGTCGCCCGCCTGGTGTGCATAGAAGGCCTCGGCCCGTCGCCGCAGATGGAGGCCGAAATGGCCGCCAGACCCATCGAGACCCGCCTGCGCGGCTGGGTGGACGAACAGCGCCAGCTCGCCGCCCGCCAGCCCCGACGCTACGCAGCCTTCGCCGACGCGCTCGCCCGCATGCAGGCCGAGAACAGGCACCTCTCCCCCGCCCAGGCCGAACACCTCACCCGCCACGGCGTGCGCCAGAACGAGGACGGCACGTATAGCTGGAAGTTCGACCCCTACGTGCGCTCCTGGCAGCCGGTGGACACCGCGCGCGACGACACACGCCGCCTGTGGGGCCGCATCACCTGCCCCACCCTGCTGGTGTACGGCACGCAAAGCTGGGCCAGCAACCCCGCGCTGGACGGCCGCGCCGCGTATTTCGGCAACGCGCAGGTCGCGATGATCGAGGGCGCCGGGCACTGGGTCCAGCATGACCGGCTGGACGAGTTCATGCGGGTGACGCTGGCGTTCCTGCAAGCCTAGCCTGGCCTGCTTCTCCGGGAAAGCAAAGCTCTGCCCGGCGCCGGCGCGGATCGCCGAATACCCGCTGTGACCACGCGGACCCGAAGCAGCCAAATCCGCTGGTCCGCCTTTCGTAGGACACCCGGGCGATGCAAATGCGACAGGAACAAAAGTTTTTTGCTTCTTTTTTCCAAAAAAGAAGGCCTTTCTTCCTTCCCCGGTCTAGAACCCCGCCCATGCGCAAGAAAGCCGCACTCGCCTGCCTGCTCCCAGCCGCGGCCTGGGCGCAGGAAGCCGATACTCCCCCCCAACCATGGGCGATCCACGCGCAATCCACCTTCGAGGACCAGTACCACCCCGCCTTCACCTCCCCGTTCCGCGGCCCGAACAGCCTGGACCCGGGCAGCCGCGGTGACGAAACCTTCGACCTCAGCCTCTATGCCGGCCTGCGCCCCTGGCCAGGCGCCGAGCTGTGGGTGAACCCCGAGCTGGACCAGGGCTTCGGCCTGAGCAACACGCTGGGCGTCGCCGCCTTCCCGAGTGCCGAAGCCTACAAGGTCGGCGCCGCCACGCCCTACGTGCGCGTGCCGCGGCTGTTCTTCCGCCAGACCATCGGCCTGGGCGGCGCCAGGCAGCCGGTCGCGCCGGACCTGACCCTGCTGGGCGGCGCGCAGACGGCCGACCGCCTGGTGGTGTGGATCGGCAAGTTCGGCGTGGCGGACGTGTTCGACACCAACGCCTACGCCAACAACGCGCGCCAGGATTTCTCCAACTGGGCGCTGGTGAACGCCGGATCATTCGATTACGCGGCCGACGCCTGGGGCTTCACCTACGGCACCGCCGTGGAGTGGTACCAGGATTGGTGGACCCTGCGCGCCGGCGGCTTCGCGCTGTCCCGCGTGCCGAACAGCACGCAGCTGGACACCAGCGGCGGCCAGTTCCAGCTGGTGGGCGAGGCCGAGGAGCGCCACACCATACTGGGCCAGGACGGCAAGCTGAAGGTGACCGGCTTCCTCAGCCGCGGCCGCATGGGCGATTACAGTGACGCGCTCGTGCTGGCCGGGCAGACCGGCGCCACGCCAAGCACGGCGGATGTGCGGCAATACCGCAGCCGCTCCGGCGTAAGCCTCAACCTGGAACAGGCGATCACCAGGGATCTGGGCCTGTTCGCGCGCACCGGCCTGGCCGAAGGCGGCCGCGAATCCTACGAGTTCACCGACACCGACCGTACTTTCGCCATCGGCCTGTCGCTGCAGGGCAGAAGCTGGGGCCTGCCCGACGACGTCTTCGGCCTGGGCACCGTGATCGACGCCATCTCGCACCGCCGCAAGGACTACCTGGCGGCAGGCGGCCTAGGCATACTGGTGGGCGACGGCGCGCTGCCCTCGTCCGGCCCGGAGCAGGTGGTGGAGACCTATTACCGGCACGCCCTGGCCAGCTTCGCCCAGGTCACGGCGGACTACCAGTTCGTCAACAACCCCGGCTACGACAGGGTGCGCGGACCGGTCTCCATACTCGGTGTCCGCCTGCACCTGCAGTATTGAAGCCCTACTGAAGCCGGTCCGCCGCAGCGCGCTCCAGCAGCCGGCGACAGGGAGCAGAAGTTTTTGGTCTTCTTCAAAAAAGGACTGCCTGCTTTCAGAAGCACCCGCCGCCAGCGCTACCCGCGAGACAGAAAGGAGACCACCCGGGCGTGACAGCGATTTCCCGTCCAGGGCTGCTCGCCGCAGGCGCGCTCTGCCTCTGCGGCACCGCCGTCGCGCAAACCCCGCCGGCGCCGGCGACGGTGAACCTGCCAAATCCCGTCCTGGCCGGCGTGCTGACGTTCGATCACCCGCCGCCGACCCTGAACACCGGCGTGTTCGGCATCACCGTGGACGGCCTGCTGTCCGGTCTGGTCCTGGCGCAGAGCAACCCCGTCGCCGGCGACAGGGACGCCGCGGCGGACGCAAGCAGCGCCCAGATCTTCATCCAGAAATCCCAGGGCCTGGTGCAGTTCTACGTCCAGGCGGGCGCCTACGCGCTTCCAGACCTCGGTGTGGCATACCGCCACCGCAGCGACGCCGGCAGCACCTGGGGCAACGATTTCGACGCGTTGCCGGAGGCCTACCTCAAGCTGGCGCCCACGGCCGATTTCTCGATAGAGGCAGGCAAGCTGCCGACTCTCATCGGGCCCGAGAACAGCTTCTCCTTCGAGAACTACAACATCGAGCGCGGCCTGCTGTGGAACCAGACGCAATCCGTCAGCCGCGGCGTGCAGGCCAACTACACGGCGGGACCCGTCCTGATCAACCTCTCCTGGAACGACGGCTACTACTCGGACCGTTTCAACGCGGTCTCCGGCGCACTCACCTGGACGATCGATCCCGTCAACACGCTGGAGCTGGACGCCGCCGCCAGTCTCGGCCGCACGGCAGCCAACACGATCGCCACGCCGCTCGCCCAGAACAACAGCGCGATCGGCAACCTCGTCTACACCTACAAATCCGCCAGGCTGATGCTGCAGCCCTATTTGCAATACAGCCACGTCGCCAGGGATGCGCGCATCGGCATCGCGCAGGCGACCGCCAGCTACAGCGGCGCGATCATCGCCGATTACGCCTTCACGCCAGGCTTCAGCCTCGCCGCACGCGCGGAATACATCGCCACGACAGGCCGCAGATCCTCCCCGGCCGTCACCAACCTCCTCTACGGGCTAGGCAGCGCCGCCTTCTCCGTCACGCTGACGCCGACATACGTCTACAGGCAATACTTCATACGCGCCGACGCCGCGGTGGTGACGATCACCAACCTCACCGCGGGTGACGGCTTCGGTCAGGACGGCCGCGGCAACAGCCAGATGCGCGGCGTGCTGGAGGCCGGCATAGTCTTCTGACCGGCGCCGCAAAACAGCCTACGCAAAGTCGTCAAGCGCATTTGCCCAAAAGCAGCCGGACGCCACAAACGCGCAGGAACAAAAGTTTTTTGCTTCTTTTTTTCAAAAAAGAAGGCCTTGCCTGGCTGCACGCGCCAAACGCAATGACGAGGATGCCGTGAGCCCGCTGCTCCCCACGCGGACCAGCCGCTTTTAGGCCGCCTTTACGGCCCGGCCGTCATTCCACGATAGCTCCTTTATGCTGCACGGCGGTATCGGAAACGTGAAAGGCCGCCCGGGGGGCGGAAGGAGCCGATTTGACCAGATCATGCCACGCCGCAACCGCGGTGATCGCATCCGTAATCGCCTGCGCAGCCGCTCACGCACAGACCCCTGCCGGCACCATGGCGGCAGCGCCCGTACCGCAGGCAGCGCCGCCGCCCGTCGACTGTTCGCAGCACCCCGACCCGTACAAGAACTACGCCTGCCTTGATGCGTATCTCGGCAACGACGTAGGCCAGCGCCTGCTCAACTACTACCGGCTGGAGCTGGGCCAGTCCGCCGCCCCGTCGGACCCGAACGCGCCGCCCGGCCGCATCGCCGGCTGGCCCGCCACGCCGGAGACGGTGCCGCCCATGCCGTTCACCGAGTGGCCCTATGGCGGCGCCACCGCGATCGGCGTCACCCGCCCGTCGCCCGTGGACAGCCCGCTCATGGTCGCCATTGCCAACACGTCCGTCGGCCACTTCCTCGCCGACGCGCACATCCAGATCTATGGCTGGCTCGATCCCGGCTTCAACATCAGCACGAACAGCCAGAAGCCGGCCGGCAACGCGCCGATCGCCTACGCCTACACGCCGAACACCGTACAGCTCGACCAGGCCGTGCTGTACATCGAACGCGTGCCGGACACCGTGCAGACGGACCACATAGACTGGGGCTTCCGCCTCTCCGGCCTGTACGGCGAGAACTACCGCTACACCACCGCCTACGGCGTGGCGAGCTACCAGCTGCTGAAGCACAACAACGTCAACGGCTACGACTTTCCGATGGTGTACGCGGAAGTCTTCATCCCCGGCTTCTTCCACGGCGTGAACATACGCGCCGGCCGCTACATCTCCCTGCCGGACATCGAGGCGCAGCTCGCGCCCAACAACTACATGTACACACACTCGCTCACCTACGCGGTGGACAACTACACAAACACCGGCATCGTCGCGACGACGGCCATCACCCCGAACCTGTTCCTGCAGACCGGCGTGGAAGTGGGCACCGAGGCGGCGATCTGGCACGTCGGCAAGCAGGAGACCAACTTCGACCCGAGCGTGCTCTATCCCAGCCGCACGTTCCTCAAGGATCCCGGCGCGCAGTTCCCCACCTTCACCGTCTGCGTCCGCTACACGTTCGACAAGGGCAACGACACCATCCAGCCCTGCGCCAACGGCATAAACAGCGGCCGCTGGGGCTACAACAACCTCCAATGGTATGGCGTCACCTACTACCATAAATTCAACGACCACTGGCACCTGGACGCCGAGTTCTACGACGAGTTCCAGCGCGGCGTTCCCAACGCCAACAACCCGGCCGTACAGACCATCTACGCCAATGGCGGCACGCCGTTCTCGCCGCAATACACGCCGGTGAACGGCCCGAACCTGGCGCATTGCAACAGCGTGACGGTGCTGCGCTGCACCGCCACCGGCATCGGCGTCACCGGCTACCTGAATTACTCGCCCGATCCGCTAGACAACTTCTCGTTCCGCCCGGAATACTACGCCGACAAGCAGGGCCAGCGCACAGGCACCAAGACGGACTATTACGAGTTCTCAATCGGCTGGCAGCACTGGCTGTCGCCGCAGATAGAAATGCGCCCGGAAGTGGGCTACTACCGCTCGGTAAGCGCCTACGCGTTCAACGGCAATCCCACCCATGGCGTGGCGCCCGACAGGAACTACACCGTGTTCGCCGGCGGCGACCTGATCGTGCACTTCTAAGCCAACCAGTCACTCCTTTCAAAAGAAACGCCTGCTCCTGTCGGCGGCTGCGTCAGCACCCGCACACAGGAGGCAGGCGTTTTTTGCTTTACCCAAAGACAGCCTTGCCACGCCCGCCAGCTGCAGATTCGCGCCACCTGGCCGGTCCGGTGGCGATGCCCGGCGACCCTGAAGCAAGAAAGGCCTTCTTTTTTGAAAAAAAGAAGCAAAAAACTTTTGTCCCTGACGCTGCTGAACCGCACGCGCCCATACGGACAGTCCGCGACAGCGGAGCAAAAGTTTTTTGGTTTTTTTTTTCAAAAAAGAACTGCTTACTGCCTTTCAGGAGTCCCCCCCCCTCCATGCGCGCAAGAACGCTAGCCCTCCTGGCAACCCTCTCGGCCGCCCCCCAGGCCCACGCGCAGGCGACGATCACGCGCGACGACTGGGGCATCGCCCACGTGCACGGCCACACGGACGCGCAGGCCGTCTTCGGCGCGGTCTACGCCCAGGCCGAGGACGATTTCAACCGCATCGAAATGAACTACCTGGTGGCGCTCGGCCGGCTGGGCGAGGCCCAGGGCGAGGCCGCGCTGGCGCAGGACCTGCGCGCCAGGCTGTATGTGGACCCGGCGGATTTGCGGGCGCGCTACGCGAAATGCCCGGCCTGGCTGCAGGCGCTGATGCGCGGCTGGGCGGACGGGCTGAACGCGTTCCTCGCCGACCATCCCGCCGTGCACCCGAAGGTGCTGGCGCATTTCGAGCCCTGGATGGCGCTGGCGTTTTCCGAAGGCAGCATAGGCGGCGACATCGAGCGCGTGCCGCTCGCCGGCCTGGCCGCGTTCTACGGCCTGCCGAAACCGCAGCTCGCCCTGCTGGAGTCCGGGATTGCGGTCGAACCCACCGGCTCGAACGGCATCGCCATCGCCGCGCGGAACACCAGGGACCATCACGCGCTGCTGCTGATCAACCCGCACACCTCGTTCTATTTCCGCTCCGAACTGCAGATGACCAGCGACGCGGGGCTGCACGCCTACGGCGCGGCCACGTGGGGCCAGTTCTTCCTCTACCAGGGCTTCAACGAGCATCTCGGCTGGATGCACACGTCGAGCACGTCAGACGCGGTGGACTTCTACCAGGAGACGGTCGTCCACAAGGACGGCGCCCTGTTCACCAGATTCGGCAAAGCGCTGCGCCCCGTCGCCGCCTCCCGGGTGACGCTCAGCTACCGCAAGCCGGACGGCGGCACCGGCAGGCGCGAATACACCATCTACACATCCACGCACGGCCCGATCGTCGGCAAGACGCCTGATGGACGCTGGACGAGCGTCGCGATGATGTTCCGCCCGCAAGCCGCGCTCGAACAATCCTTCGCCCTGACCAAGGCGCGGGATTTCGCCGCCTACAGGCAGATCATGGCGCTGCAGGCCAACACCTCCAACAACACGGTCTATGCCGATGCCGGCGGCCACATCGCCTACCTGCACCCGCAATTCATCCCCCGCCGCAACGCAAGTTTCGATTACACGCAGATGCTGGACGGCGCCGATCCGCGCACCGCCTGGCAGGGCCTGCACACGCTGGACGAAGCGCCGCATCTGTTCGACCCCGCAACCGGCTGGATACAGAACACCAATGACGGGCCGTACAGCGCCGCGGGCGCCGCCAGCCCGCGCGCGCAGGACTTCCCGCGCTACATGGACATTGCAGGCGAAAACATGCGCGGCCTGCACGCCATTGCCCTGCTGCAGGGCAAGACCGGCTTCACCCTGCAATCCCTGGTGCGCGCCGCGTTCGACAGCGCGCAGCCCGGCTTCGACATCCTGATCCCTCGCCTTCTGGACGCCTACGACCACCTGCCGGAGCCCGACCCGGCGCGCGCGCGCCTGGCCGGGCAGATAGACCTCCTGCGCCACTGGGACCGCCGCTGGGCCACCGGCTCGGCGGCCACCTCGCTCGCCGTCATGTGGGGCGAGGCCCTGTGGCGCTTGGCCGGCGTGGCGCCGCCCAGCGCCGCCGTGTCGGATTACGACGCGGTCCTGGCGCACGCCGCGCCTGCCCGGATGCTCGCCGCCCTCGCCGAG
>CAHJWU010000116.1 GCA_903643085.1 Rhodospirillales bacterium | reverse complement strand
CTGACCGAGGCGGCGATCGCATCGACGGCAAGCGGGCGGTTGGCCCGCAGGCCCACGTAATTGGCGGTGCCTGGCGCAAACCTGAACTCGCCGCCCATGCCGAACGCCTGCATGGGCCCGGCGGCGTCAGGCGATGTGTCCACGGCAAGCTGCACCCGCGTCGTGGTGTAGAGCGCCGCATCGCGCCGCAGGAACACGTAGCCGGCGCTGACGAGCGTCACGAGGCAGGTACCCGACGCGGTCGCCGGCGGAACCGGGTGCGGCAGCGAGACGGAGACGGGGACGCCGACGGGCGTGGCGTCGTTGCTCTTCAGTATGCCGGCCCAAAGCCGCGCGACCGCCGGCATGCCGGGGAGGGTCGTGGCGTTCCGCCGCGCGCAGGCGGCGCGGTCGTCCGGCGTGGTGCCGAGCAGGACGAGCGCCTCGCTGAAGCCCGGCGCGTTGCCGGCGAGGGAGAGGCGACCTTGCAGGCCGGCGAAGGCTTGGCCGGCGGGAAGCCAGGTGGTGAAGATTCGGTTGCGTATGCCTGAATCGGCGCCGGTCTGCGCTATGGTGAGCGAGATGTCCGCTGCGTGCGCCGGCCAGCAGAACAGGCAAGCAAGCAGTGCTTCTGCAAGAACGCCTCCCGGCAGAACCAGCACGCACCGCCCTGCAGCCGTCAGGAGCAAAAGTTTTTTGCTTCTTTTTTGCAAAAAAGAAGGCCTTGCTTGCTCACCTATAAATCGGAAACCGCGAGCAAAGCTCCAGCACGCGCGCCCCAACCGCCGCCTCGGCCGCGGCATTCGTGCCGTCCGCGCTGGCCGCCAGCCCGTCCACCAGCTCGGCAATCATCAGCCCCACCTGCCGGAACTCGTCTGTGCCGAAGCCGCGCGTCGTCGCCGCCGGGCTGCCCAGGCGTATGCCGCTGGTCACCGCCGGCTTGGCAGGGTCGAACGGGATTGCGTTCTTGTTTGCCGTGATGTGGGCGCGCTGCAGGCTGTCGTCGGTGGCTTTGCCGGTCACGCCTTTCGGGCGCAGGTCCACCAGGATCAGGTGGCTGTCCGTGCCGCCTGTCACGATGTCCAGCCCGCTTTCCACCAGCGTGGCGGCCAGCATGCGGGCGTTGTCGATCACCGCGCGCTGGTAGGCGCGGAACTCGGGGCGCAGCGCCTCGCCGAACGCCACTGCCTTGGCCGCGATCACGTGCATCAGCGGGCCGCCTTGCAGGCCGGGGAATACGGCGGCGTTGATCTTGCGGCCGAGTTCCGCGTCCTGGCTCAGGATCATGCCGCCGCGCGGGCCGCGCAGCGTCTTGTGCGTGGTGGTGGTCACCACGTGGGCGTGCGGCAGCGGGCTGGGATACAGGCCGGCGGCCACCAGGCCGGCGAAATGCGCCATGTCCACCAGGAAATGCGCGCCCACCTCGTCTGCCACGGCGCGTATGCGCGCGAAGTCGATCACGCGCGGGTAGGCGCTGCCGCCGGCGATGATCAGCTTCGGGCGCTCGGCGCGGGCCAGCGCCTCCAGCTCCTCGTAGTCCAGCAGGCCGTCTTCCCGCCGCACGCCATACTGCACGGCGCGGAACCACTTGCCGGACTGGCTGGGGGCGGCGCCATGCGTCAGGTGGCCGCCTGCGGCCAGGGACATGCCCAGTATGGTGTCGCCCGGCCTGATCAGCGCCAGGAACACCGCCTGGTTGGCCTGCGCGCCGGAATGCGGCTGCACGTTGGCGTAGGCGCAGCCGAAGATCTGGCAGGCGCGCTCGATGGCGAGCTGCTCGGCCACGTCCACTTCCTGGCAGCCGCCGTAATAGCGTTTCCCCGGCAGGCCTTCGGCGTATTTGTTGGTGAGCACGCTGCCCTGCGCCTCCATCACCGCCGCCGAGACGATGTTCTCGGACGCGATCAGCTCTATGCCGTCCTGCTGGCGGGCGAGCTCGCGGGCCAGCACGGCGGCGATCGCGGGATCGGTGTCGGCGAGGGGAGCAGCGAAGAAGCGGGCTTGGGATGGGGCGAGGGTCTGGTCGTTCATGGCCGGGGCTCCTTCGGAAGGGAGAAAGAAAGGCCTTCTTTTTTGAAAAAAAGAAGCAAAAAACTTTTACTCCCCCGCCTGCATGGGGGCCGCGCTTCTTTCTGCCGGCACGCGCACTCGCAGGATCGGACGACGTGCGGGACAGGCGAAGGGAAAGTTTTTTGCTTCTTCTTTCAAAAAAGAAGGCCTTGCTTCCCTGGCTCCTTCACGGACGATTGCGCACGCCGCAGCAAGCGGGCAGCTTTACCGCTCACAGGCGCGTGGGGGAACCCCGGTCCTGCCCTCCGGCCGCCCAAGGACCCTCATGAGCATCACCCTAGGCAACCCGCTCTTCGCCAGGAAGCCGATCGAGGCGAAGGGCGCCGACGGCAACCACGGCTTCAACCGCACGCTCGGGCCGCTAAGCCTGGTGGCGCTCGGCATCGGCGCGATCATCGGCGCCGGCATATTCTCGCTGACCGGCATTGCGGCGGCGGACAACGCCGGCCCGGCGGTGGTGCTCAGCTTCCTGCTGGCCGCCCTGGGCTGTGGGCTGGCGGGGCTCTGCTACAGCGAGCTGTCCGGCATGATCCCGGCGGCAGGGTCGGCCTACTCCTACGCCTACGCCTCGCTGGGCGAGTTGGTGGCCTGGGTCATCGGCTGGGCGCTGACGCTGGAATACGCGGTGGGTGCGTCTACCGTGTCCGTCTCCTGGTCCGGCTACATGGTGGGCTTCCTGGGCAAGCTCGGCCTGCAACTGCCGCACGCGCTCACCGCCTCGCCGTTCGACACGGACGCCTCAGGCCATCCGGCACCCGGCATCGTCAACCTGCCGGCCGTGTTCGTCGTGGTCTGCGTCTCGATGATCCTGATACGCGGCATCAGCGAGTCCGCGAAGACGAACGCCGTGATCGTCGCCGTCAAGCTGGCCGTCGTCGCCGCGTTCATCGGCTTCGGCGCCTACTACGTGCATCCGGCGAACTGGCACCCGTTCATTCCGCCGAACACCGGCGAGTTCGGCCATTTCGGCGTCTCGGGCATCTTCCGCGGGGCGGCCACCGTGTTCTTCGCCTATATCGGCTTCGACGCCGTCAGCACCGCGGCACAGGAGGCCAAGAACCCCGAGCGCGACATGCCGATCGGCATACTCGGCTCGCTGGCCATCTGCACCGTGCTCTACGTGCTCGTCTGCCTCGTGCTGACGGGACTGATCAGCTACACCAGGCTCAACGTCTCCGCGCCCGTCTCGGTGGCCATCGGCGTGACACCGCTGACTTTCCTGAAAGTCGCCGTCGATGTCGGCGCCATCGCCGGGCTGACCAGCGTGATCCTGGTGATGCTGCTGGGGCAAAGCCGGGTGTTCTACTCCATGGCGAGCGACGGCCTGCTGCCGCAGGTGTTCTCGACGATGCATCCGCGCTTCCGCACACCGTATTTCTCCAACCTGCTGTTCATGCTGTTTGCGTGCGTGGCGGGCGGCTTCACCCCGATCAGCGTACTCGGCCACCTGACCAGCTTCGGCACGCTGCTGGCGTTCAACATCGTCTGTGTCGGCGTGCTGGTGCTACGCCGCACGGACCCGGACCGGCCGCGCGCGTTCCGCACGCCCTATTCGCCCTACATTCCGGTGGCCGGCATCATCGTGTGCAGCGCGCTCATGCTGTCGCTGGAGCCGCAGGTGTGGGCGCTGGCGGTGGGCTGGCTGGTGATCGGGCTGGGCGTGTTCTTCGGCTACAGCCGGTTCCACTCGCGCCTGCGCGGCCACGCTTGAGAGGTGCGGACTTTCCCGCCGGCCGGCCGCGCCGGCTGCGGCGGGAAGGCTGGACGCGGCGTCTGGTGGCAGAGCACAGGCTCGGCGTGGACGACCTGATCTGGCCGATCTTCATCGTCGAAGGCAGCGGGCGCACGGTGCCGGTGGCCGCCATGCCGGGCGTGGACAGGGTCAGCCTGGACCGGCTGGAAGGCCACGTGGCCGAGGCGGCAAAGCTGGGCATACCGGCCGTGGCCCTGTTCCCCGCCACCCCGGCGGAGCGCAAGGACGCCGAAGGCACCGAGGCGCTGCGTCCGGACAACCTGATGTGCAGCGCCGCCCGCCTGCTCAAGCGCGCCTATCCCGGGCTGGGCCTGGTGGGCGACGTGGCGCTGGACCCCTACACCGACCACGGCCATGACGGCGTGATACGCGACGGCTACGTGGCCAACGACGACACGCTCGCGGTGCTCACCCGCCAGGCCGTGCAGCAGGCCCAGGCCGGCATAGACGTGATCGCGCCGTCCGACATGATGGACGGCCGCGTGGGCGCCATACGCGCGGCGCTCGACGAAGCCGGCCTGATACACACCAGCATCATGAGCTACGCCGCGAAATACGCGAGCGCGTTCTACGGCCCGTTCCGCGACGCGCTGGGCTCCGCGAAGTCGCTGCACGGCGACAAGAAGACCTACCAGATGGACGCGGCCAACACCGACGAGGCGATGCGCGAGGTGGAAACCGACCTGCGCGAAGGCGCGGACATGGTCATGGTGAAACCGGGCATGCCGTATCTGGACATCGTGCGCCGGGTCGCCGAGCGATTCGAGGCGCCGACCTTCGCCTACCAGGTGAGCGGCGAGTATGCGATGATGTGCGCCGCCGTGGAACGCGGCTGGCTGGACCGCGAGCGCGCCATGCTGGAAAGCCTGCTCGGGTTCAAGCGCGCGGGGGCCGATGGCGTGCTGACGTATTTCGCCGTGGAAGCGGCGCGGGTTCTGCGCAGCTAGCGAGTCGCGGTTGACACGGCCCGTTTGCCGATCCGGCGTTTAGGCTGATTACAGGTATGGCGGTGACTCGCCTGTCACCCAACGATACCCGCATGCAGCGCACCGCAGGTCACACGCACGCAAGCGAGGTCCGTAAGGCCCCCAAGGCGGCTGCAGACGGCCTGACGATCACTTCGTAATGACGGGCCGTGGCGTCGTCGAATGTCGCTGGATAAATGCCCGTTGGCCTGCGCCAATGCGTCAGCAAAAAGAACGACGCTCAGCATGGCAAAGATCACGGGACCGGTCACCGGGCATGGGACACTGACTGGAACGTCCGGCAACGACGTAATCGTGGCACTGGGCAACCTCAACACCGTGACGGGCGGGGGTGGCAACGACACCGTCCTTGCCACTCAGGGCAACGACAACAGCATACTCATCGGTCACCTCTCCGACGGGCTGACCGGCGTAGCGGATGTCATCCGCATCGACGGGCTGGGCGATAGCATACGCGGCGGCGACGAGGCGGTGCGCCTGACGGGTATGGCGGGCAGCACGTCCGTCGTCCTCGGAAACGGCAACGACCGGCTGTCCCTGCAAGGCTCGTCAAACGACATCCTGCTGGGCGCCGGAGACGACAGCATCAGCGCTCTTGGCGGCAGCGACACCGTTCACGTGGCCTATGATGACGGCTCCGGCTACAGCGATCGTATCGAGATCAGCGGGCAGCACAACGTCGTCACCAATGCCCAGAGTGTTGGCGAATACACCGGCACCGGGCACTTTACGGTGTCGGGTGGATCGGGCGACGGCGTTTTCAGTCTTGATTCGGGTGTGAGCACGATCGACACCGCCGGCAAGGGCAACGTCTTCAGCATCGCGGGGTTTGATTCGACGCATATCGTCGCGGGCAGCGGGTCCGACACGGTCAACATCCAGGGGCTTTCCGGAAGCAGCAACGGCGAACAGGATATCTTGCTGGCCGGTCAGCACAACGCCGTCTTCGGTACTGCCGGAGACGCAACCGTGTCGGGCGGCGCCGGGCACAATACGATAGACCTGGCCGGCCCGGATGTGGGCGGAGGGTTGCTGATGATACGGCTCGGCGGCCTGGATAACGGCCTGACCATCCTTGCGGCACGTGCGACGGTGAACCCCGGCACCGGGGCCGACACAGTCGCATTCCAGAGCGCGATCGGGTCGGTGACGTTCCATGGGTCGGCCGATAGGCTGGTGCTGAGCGGAAGCGGTATCTATGCGGGCGCTCCCGACGCCTATGTCGACGACCGGTCGAGCGGGCTCCGCATCGACCTGATGGCCGGCGGCGCCGGCGACGTGACGATAGATCACCTCGACGCTGCCGGGCTGGTCAACTTCGACGGCCGCGGCGGCTTCAGTAGCGTCAGCCAGGTGTTGAGCGCCCTGCAAGCGACCGGAAACGGCGATTACAGCCTGGCACTTCCGGACGGCTCCGGTACGATCGTCTTCCTGCACACGCCAAACTTGAACGCCAGCAACTTCAAGGTGTAGGCCAGAGTCCGTCTGCCGCCTGAAAACCGGTCCAGCACGGGACCGCGAAGCTCGGATTGCTTCGCTTGGCAGAAATCGAGCCTGCTCGCTTGGCACCAGCAACGCCAGACCTCAGGAAACGGGGGTCCGACCTCCCAGAAACAGGATTGTTGACGTTCCGATCAGGAGTACTGCGGATGCTCATACCCTGCTTGCGCTACGAGAACGCTCCCGCCGCCATCGCTTTTCTTTGCGACGCGTTCGGTTTCACGCGGCAGATGGTGCTGGCTGACGACGCCGATCCCAGCCTGGTCCACCACGCGCAGCTGGGATTGGGCCACTCTCTGGTCATGCTCGGCTCGGCTAGGGCAGGAGACGTGGCTGAACTCTACAGGTGGAAAACCCCTGCGCAAGCCGGCGGGATCACCATGTGCGTGTATGCGGTCGTGGCGGATGCGGATGCCCATCACGCGGTGGCGAAAGCCGCCGGTGCGGAAATCGTGACCGGCCCGCACGACAACGATGGCTATCCCGGGCGTTCCTATAGCGCGCGCGACCCGGAGGGTAATGTGTGGGATTTCGGCACCTATGACCCCGGCGCACACGCGGTTGATTGAGGGGTTTTGCGTGTCTGTCCGCCGGTTGCGCGTGATCGTCCCTGTGGTGGCACTGTTCGGCGCGGCGGCGCACGCGAGCGGGCCGGACAGGGTCGTCCTGATCGCCGGCGACGACAGCCTGCCGGTGTTCGACAACGCGGTGCAGGACATGCAGGCCGACCTGGCGGCGAGCGGCGCCCGCGCGCAGGACATCGTGCGGCTGAGTGCCACCGCCTCCGGTCCGGCTGCGGCCACGCTGGATCACGTGCTGGCGTCCGTGGCCAGCATGCATCCGGCGCCCGGGCAAGGCTGCCTGGTGTTCGCCACCTCGCATGGCGGCAAGCATGCCGGGCTGTACCTGGCGGACGGCGACACGTTCCTGACGCCGCGCGCGCTGGATGCGGCGCTGACGCAGGGGTGCGGCACGGCGCCCACCGTGGTGGTGATCTCCGCCTGCTACTCTGGCAGCTTCACTCAGCCGCCTATGGCGCGGCCGAACCGCGTGGTGCTGTCCGCCGCGCGGCCGGACCGTAGCTCGTTCGGTTGCGGCGCCGGGCGGAGCTACACCGTCTATGATGCCTGCCTACTGAAGGCGTGGCGGCCGGGGGCGGCGTGGCGGACGGTGTTCGCCGTGGTGAAAGGCTGCGTGCGCAACGAGGAGTTGATCGAGCGGGTGCGCGCGTCCGAGCCGCAGGCGTGGTTCGGGCCGCAGGTGGCCGGGCTGGCGTTGCCGGGGAGCAAGTAGCAAGGCTTGCTCATGTCTGCCGGCTGTCAGCCGATAAGCCGCCGATTGTGGGCGAAAGTTTCTGCTCATCTCTCCCACAGAAGGAAGCCCTTCCTTTGCTTCCTCCCGCCTGACACAAGCCGGTATGCCGCCCGCCCTGCAACGCCTGAAAGAACCAGCCGGCGCGGGCAGCTACCCCCTCCATCTGCGCCAGACGCTGGCGATCTCCGCCCCGATCGCCGCGGCCCTGCTGTCCGAGATCGCCATGGGCCTGATCACCACGGTCATGCTGGGCGGCCTGGGCGACCGCGCGCTCGCGGCGGGTGCGCTCTCCACCAACGTGTTCATCACCGGCCTGCTGATGCTGCAGGGCGTGCTGACAGGCGTGGGCGTGCTGGCGGCGAACCGCCTCGGCGCGGGGCGCCCGCAGGAAGTGGCGGGGCTGTACTGGTCCGGCGTTCTGCTGGCCGTGCTTATGGCCGCACCGCTGTTCGCGGTGATGAGCGCGCCGGCGGCGCTGTGGCGCGCGGCGGGGCAGAGCCGGATGCTGGCCGGCGACGTGGCGGATTACCTGCACATACTGCGCTGGGCGGTGCCCGCCGGCGTGGTGGGCGTGGGCATGATGCGCCAGTTCCTGCCGGCGATAGGGCTGCAGCGCGTGCTGCTCTGGGTGTTGCCGGCCGGCGTCATCCTGCATGCCGGGCTGACGCGGCTGCTGATACAGGGCGGGCTCGGGCTGCCCGGCTACGGCGTGGCCGGGTCGGCGGTCGCCATCGTCATCACGCTGAGCGTGGTGGCGGGGGCGATGATCGCCGTGCTGCACGGCAGTGTCCGGTTCCGCGGGTTCGTGCGCCTGTCCCGGCCACGTCTGGCCGTGCTGCGCGCCCTGCTGCGCATCGGGCTGCCGGTGGCGGCCACGGTGGCGGTGGAGGCGGGGCTGTTCCTGGCGACCGGCCTGCTGGCTGCGGCGCTGGGCCAGGTCGTGCTTGCGGCGCACATGATCGCTCTCAGCGTGGCCAGCGTGACGTTCATGGTCCCGCTGGCGATCAGCCAGGCGGCCAACGTGCGGGTGGCGACCGCCTCCGGCGCCGGCAACCCGCATCTGTGGCGCATGGATCCGGTCACCTTTCAAGTGATCATGAGCCGGCTCTCCGGTATCGTGCAAGAAATGCAAGACAGCATCTTCCGCACGGGTTACAGAAGATAAATCTGTTATATTTGCTTTTGTTTTA
>CAHJWU010000115.1 GCA_903643085.1 Rhodospirillales bacterium | reverse complement strand
GGCCGGTCTCGCTGGGGCCGCTCGTCCTGCGGGCGGAGACGGCGGCGATAGCGGGGCTTGCCCTCTTGCAGGCGCCTGGCTGGTCGTCCAATTGAGCGCGACCAAAAGTAAGGAAGGCGAGGCAAGGCAAGCAGTCCTTTTTTGAAAAAAAGGACCAAAAAACTTTTGCTCCCTCGCCTGCACCGGGGCGCGGACTGGTTCTGCCGGCATGCGCGCTGGCAGAACCGGCGCACGCGCCCGGTGCAGGCGGGGGAGCAAAAGTTTTTTGCTTCTTTTTTGCAAAAAAGAAGGCCTTCCTTCCTCCCTCCCCGCCCGCCGCCCAGGAGCCCCATGTCAAACCCCGGTGAGGAAGACACGACCCCGATCGGGCACGTGCGAGAACTGGCCGCCTACTTCGCCGAAGGCTGCAAGCCGCCGGCGGTCTTCCGCATAGGCACCGAGCACGAGAAGTTCGGCTTCCGCCGCCCCGGCACCGGCGAGGGTGCGGGCGGCGACTACGCCGCACCCGCCTACGAGCCGCGCGGCATACACGCCATGCTCAGCGGCATCGCCGCCCTGGGCTGGGAGGAGATACGCGACCAGGACAACCTCATCGGCCTGACCAGGAACGGCGAGAGCGTCTCCCTGGAGCCCGCCGGCCAGTTCGAGCTCTCCGGCGCGCCGCTCGCCAGCCTGCACGAGACCCGCGCCGAACTGGACCGCCACTTCGCCGACGTCCACGCGGTGGGCGACCCGCTCGGCCTGGGCTTCGCCCCGCTCGGCTTCCACCCCACCGCCACGCGCGCGGACATGCCGTTCATGCCGAAATCGCGCTACGCCATCATGCGCCGCTACATGCCGCTGGTCGGCAGCCTCGGCCTGGACATGATGCTGCGCACCTGCACCGTGCAGGTGAACCTCGATTTCGCGTCCGAGGCGGATATGGTGCGCAAGCTGCGCGTGGGACTGCTGCTGCAGCCGGTCGCCACCGCCCTGTTCGCCAACTCCCCCTTCACCGAGGGCCGGCCGAACGGCTTCCAGTCCGCCCGCGCCAACGTCTGGACCGACACCGATCCCGACCGCACCGGCATCCCAGCCGTGTTTTTCGAGGACGGCTTCGGCTTCGAACGCTATGCCGACTGGCTGCTCGACGTGCCGATGTATTTCGTGGCCCGGCACGGCCGCCTGATAGACGTGGCCGGCGCCAGCTTCCGCGACTTCATGGCCGGCCGCATAGACGCCCTGGCCGGCATCGCCGCCACCATCGGCGATTTCGCCGACCACTTCACCACCGTGTTCACCGAAGTCCGCCTGAAACGCTTCCTGGAAATGCGCGGCGCGGACGCCGGCACGCCCGCCATGATGCTCGCCCAGTCTGCCTTCTGGGTCGGGCTCCTCTACGACGACGCCGCCCTGCACGCCGCCCACGCCCTCGTCGGCGCCCAGGACTGGCGCACGCTCGCGGCCATACGCGCCGAAGGCCCCCGCCACGGACTGGACGCGCCTTTCGCCACCGGCACCGTACGCGACCTCGCCCGCTACGCCCTGGCCATCGCCCGCGACGGCCTGCGCACGCGCGGCCTGGGCGAGGAGACGTACCTGGACCCGCTGGACGCCATCGTCGCCGGCGCGCCGAACCAGGCGCAGCACTGGCTGGCGCGCTACGAAGGCGCCTGGGGCGGCAACGTCAGCCGTATCTTCGAGGAGGCTGCCGTATAGGCGAGTCAGGCGAGGCCGTGTTTCCTGCAACAGCAGCAAGCGGCGGACGCGCGGGGCAGCCCGCGCGCGCGGCTACCGCTCCGGCTCGTCGCCCTCCGGCTCCACCTCGAGCTCGGTGCCCAGCGCGTCGTCGTCGTCATCCTCCAGGTCGGAGGTGTCCTCCAGCACGCCCTCTTCCGCCTCGTCGCCGTCGACCTCGGTCTCGGCATCCGCATCGGCCTCCTCGGCCACCGCCGGCTTCTTCGGCTTGCGCAACTCCACCACGTTGCCGCTGCGGCGCGCCCGCGGCTGGTCCACCGGCTGCTCGGTGGCGCATTTCGGGCAAATGACGGGCACGCGCCCGAGGTCGTAGAAGCGCGCCGCACAGGAGACGCAGACGCGTTTCAGTCCGAGTTCAGGCTTGGCCATAGGCAACCTCAGGCGCGTCGGGCGCAGTGCCCTCGAAAAGGCGCGGCCCTTGCCACGCTTCGTCCGGGCTTGTCAAACGAGTCCCGGGAAGACGAAACGACGCAGGCAAACTCACTCGCCGTGCCACAGACTGTATCGTGCGAAATACCTCCTGCTGTGCGTCGTCCAGGAGGCAAGCGCGCCCGGCGTCTCGGGCAGTTCGTAACGCCTGGAATACTCGCCATCGAGGCGAAACGCCGGCGCGGGAAACGACGATTTCAGCGGGTGCCAGAGAAAATTCAGCCGCATGAGCAACCCCACCACAGGCGGGCGTCGCAGGGCGTTGGCGCGCAGGATGTCGATGACTTCTGACGTGTCGGTAAACGGGTCGAGAAAGATGTTGCGGGAGTAGAAGGCGAGCGTTCCCACTTCCCCGCCGAACGAGATGCCGTGATCCTGGCCGATCCTCGCATCCAGGCTCTCCGCGACATGCCGGTACTCCAGGGTGCTTGCCCAGTTCGTGTGTATCAGCGGCTCCCGCAAGGGAAATCCCGCTTCGGCAAGACAGGCCGCAAGCACGCCACCGGCGATCACTCCCGCCGCGGCCACGCGTGCGCTGCCGGAGCGGCCAGGCCGTGCGAGCGTCAGCGAGGCTGCCAGGCCCAGCGAGACCGCTTCCGGCAGGTAATACCAGTGGTAAGGTGGCACATCGAGCAGGCTGTACGCGGCGAAATGCAGGACCGCGAAGGCGACCAGCACACAGCCCAGGCAGGTGCCGAGGGCGAAAAGTGCCAGTGGCGCAAACACGAAAGAGGCGGCCGTTGCAACCGGGTAGTCGTGGAAATAGCGGGCCAGTCCGTTGCGGAACGAGTAGCCCTCCCAGCCTGTCTGGAAGATCTTGATGAAAAACGTGTCGGGGATCAACGAGCCGAGATGGATCCAGGAGTAGACGCACCAGGGTGCCACGACGCAGCACAGGGCCGTGATCGTTCCGGAGATTGGTTGCCGCCTGAAGGCGAGCAGCCCCACCGACAGCACCGCTAGAAGACCGCCATCAGGCCTGGTCAGGACGAGCAGCCCAAGCAGTCCGCCGAGAAGCCTGTGTCGTCCAGAGACAAAAGCCGCGGACGAGGCCGCGAGAAGTGTCGCGAACAGGACGCCCTCGAGACCGAGGCTCGACAGGAGCAGCGGGTTCGCCACCCAGACGGTCAGCGCGACCCACGGCAGGGCGGGCAGTCGCATGCGTACGGCGATGACGCGGAACGAGGCGAAAGCCGCGGTCAGCTCCATGGCGCTCAGAACCACCACAGCGGCGGGGTAGGAGCCGACGGCCCGCCCCACAGCCGCGGTCAGGATGACGTTGAGCGGCGATGTTGCCGCGTTCGAGGGGTGTCCCGGATACATCCCCCAGGTGCCGGACGTGGCGAGGGTGCGCGCGAAATCCAGCGTTATGTAGGCGTCGTCGGTGAGCGGGATGCGCAGTATCGCAAGCAGAACGAGAACAGCGATGAAAGCCGAGGCCGCTTCGAGCATCCGGCCGCGCGCCAGGACCCTCGGCAGACGCCGCCTCGGCAGCCCCCATCCGGCCTCAGACGTCGCAGGCACTGGCCTGACCATTGCGGTTCACGCTGTCCCGCGGAGCCCCCGACGTCACGGCCTCGGGGCCCGGCGCCCAGGCAGGTCCGCGTGCCTCACGCCAGCCGCCTGGTCGCGCCGCGTCGCCCCGATCAATGCCGTCGGTAATCATCACACGCATAGAAGTAAAAGCGGTCCGACGTGACCAGCGAAATCTTGCCGTCCGTCCTCACGGTGCTTTCAAAATCGGCAGGTGCCACCCAGACCTGTCCCGACGCGCCCTGCACGGGCCGCAGCAGCACGAGCCTGCCGAGCCCCGCCTGGCGCGCGCACAGTTCGCGCAGATCATCGCGCGTCAGCGGCGTGACGCGATCGTTTCTGCTGCCCGGGCACTCCGTCCCCCGCCAGAAATCGATCGTTCCGAGCTTCTGGAAATCGGCGTAGCGCTGCTTGTAGGCCAGGGCCGTGCCGCGCTTGAACAGGACGCCGGTGCCCTGATCGCATGAAAAATAGCTGGCCTGTCTCAGCAGGAACCAGGGAACGGTGACGTCGCCTTCCCAGAACATGTCACCGCCGCCGGCCACCAGCTGGCGCAGCGCCGGCGGCGGGTCGTCTCCCGCTTCGATGAACCGTCGCCAGGGCGGACGCTGATCCCACATCACCACAGCCAGGGCCACGACGACGACGGCGAAGGCAAACCGCGCCGGCCCGCCAGCCGGTGCCGCGGCTGCTCTCCCGGCCCCGCCCAGCTGCTGCCAGAGGGCGAGCAGGCTGAGCACGGCCAGGCCCAACCCGCCGGACGTCCACCAGAGCTGCATCGGCGAGACACGCAGCACCTGCACCGTGACACCGACGCCGAACACGCCCAGCGCGCATGCGACACCGAGGAAAACCATCACCAGCACGCGGCCGACGACGCCCGGCGGCGCGCGGCGGTGATGCTCCCATGACCGGACAAGCAGGCCCGCCGCCGCGACCGGCGTCACCAGCAAAGCGGCGTTGGCGAAAAACCGGGACAGCGCCAGCAACAGGATGGCCAGTGAAAGGATCGCAACCGGGCTGGTCAGCGACACGCCGCGACACCGGGCCGCCTCCACCACGCCGATCACCAGACAGGTGTTCGCAACGAACGACAACAGCCACATCGCCCGCCAGAGCTGCGCGTCGGACACCAGAACAAGGCGCAGGAGGTCGCCGCCGACGAAGCTCGCGCAACATCCCAGGACCGCCACGGCACAAGCGGCGGCGAGGAGCCGGCGTTGCCGAGGTCTGGCCAGCACCAGCCCGGCGCCCGCCACCGCGAGCGTGTTGCAGGCCGGAAGCCACTCCGCGACGTCCCACTGGCTGACGAAGCAGAATCCGTCACGCACGATGACGGCGGAGAACCATTCCGGGTCGAAGACCGCCGCCAGACGGGAAACCGGCTCGACACCCAGCAGAGCCAGCCCGACAACCGCCGCCAGGCCCACGCCGGCCACGCCCCACAGCAGCCTGTACCTGGCCGACAGATAGAAGAACAGGACGCCGAGCCCTGGCAGGGTCATCAGCGGGTGTATCGTCAGCGACGCCGCCAGAACGGCGGCCGCGCGAAACAGATGGCCGCGCAGCATCGTTCCCAACGCCCAGAGCGTGAGCGCCTCGGCCAGCGGCCGCGGGGTGAGAAACGGTTCGGCGTTGCGAAAAAAACCGATCCCGCCGGGCATGACGATCGTCATCGCCGTCACCAGCACCCCAACCCGTTCGTCGCGGACGAGGCCGCGGACCAGGTACCAGGCGCCTGAAAGCCAGAGACCCTGGAAGCCCAGATTCAGGATGACATTGCCGGCGCTCAACCCGAACGCACGTATGACCGGCGCGAAGATAAAGGTGAATACGGAGAACTCGTCCTGGGATCCGTACCGGAAATACAGGTCCGCATCGTAGTCCCCGGCGGAGAGGTGCCGCAGCATCTGAAGGTTGTAGAACCTGGCGTCGCCGACCACGCCGAGATAGGCGTGCGTTGCCAGCCAAAGTGCTACCACAAGCAGAAAAGCAGTGGCGATGCCCAGCGTCCCGCGCACCCGGGCAGCCTTGCCCACGCCATGTGGCAGCACGGCGCTCCAGGGAAGACTCAGCCGTCGCGCGGCCGCGTACGGCTTCACGACAGCCCCCGCGAGAGTCTCCTGCTCGCGTGGTTCGAAACGGGCGGCACTTCGGGACGGTTCACCGCCCGGCCGCCCGGTCAGTCGCCCCCGACGGCGACAGGAACCATACGCCCGCCACCGGCCGCCCGGTAGCCCTGCCTGACTGACACCTCCGCGCCGGCGCGCCCCTCCTCGTGGTACTCCGCATCCTCGTTCACCCGCCAGACATCATACAGCATGCGCCCGGCCAGGATGTTCTTCACCGTCAGCATCGCGGTCATCATCGCGTGGTCCTGGTTATTGTATTTGTGCATGCCGTTGCGGCCGACCAGATGCAGCCCCGGCCAGTGCGCGTGCAGCTCGTCGCGTATGGCGGCCACGCGCTCCTGATAGCCGGCATCGTAGATCGGATAGGCCTTCTCCTGGCGTACCACGCAGCCTTCGAGTATGTCCGCCCGTGACGCCAGGCCGAGCTGAACCAGCTCCCTGCTCGCCAGCTCCACCAGGTCGGCGTCCGAGGAGCTCCACAGACCGTCGCCCGCGAAACAGAAATACTCCAGCCCGTAACAGTTCAGCGACGGCTCCGGCACCATCGCGGGTGACCAGGACTTGAAGTTCTGGATACGGCCCACCTTCACGTCTGGCGAGTGTATGTAGAGCCAGTTGTCGTCGAACAGGTCGCGCTCCCGCAGGATGAGCGCCACGACGAGGAAGTCGCGGTAGCGCAGCTGCTCCGCCGCCGCGCTGACGGACGCGGGCAGTTTCGGTCCCAGCGCGGTCGCAAGTTCGCGCATCGGCATGCTGGATATCACGTGCGCGCAGGCGTAGGTCCGTTCGGCCCCGCTCTGGTCGCGCGCCACCACCTGCCAGCCGCCCTGCTCCTGCCGCGTGATGGCCACCACCTGCTGGCCCAGGCGCACCTCGCCGCCATGGCCGCGTATCTTCTCCGCGGCCGCCTCCCACATCATGCCGGGCCCGCGAACCGGGTAGCGGAAACTGTCCACCAGCGTCTTGATGATCTCCTGGCGCGGCCGGCTGGACCGCTGCGGCAGCAAGGCGTGCCAGATCGCCTTGGACAGGGACAGGCCCTTGATCCGCTGCGCCGCCCAGTCCGCCGATATGTCCTCGCATTTCATGCCCCACACCTTCTCGGTGTAGGTGCGGAAGAATATCTCGAACAGGCGCTTGCCGAACTTGTCCGTCACCCAGTCCCGGAAGTTCCGCGGCGCCGCGTTCGGACGCAGCCGGACGCGGGCGTAGGAGAGAACACAGCGTATGGCCTCCAGCACGCCGAGCTTGGAAAGCGCGTCGAACGCCCGCAGCGGATAGTTGAACAGCCGGTTGTTGTAGTAGATCCGGGACTTGCGCGGCCGTTCCAGGAACTGGTCTCCCAGTATCTCGTCCCAGAGATCCTCCACCTCCTGCGATTTGGAAAAAAACCTGTGGCCGCCTATGTCGAACGCAAAGCCCTTGTGCGTCGCCGTCTTCGAAATCCCGCCGACATACACCGGGTCCTGCTCCAGCACGGTGACCTGCCTGCCGGCCTTGCTCAGGAGATAGGCGGCAGTGAGCCCAGACGGACCGGCACCGATACAGATAACGGAGGTCATGGGCGGCACGGGTCACCTCGGTTTCGTTACCTAATCATATAAACGTGATCGAAACACGACGCAACCGTTACGTTACGTTTATTTCGCCGTCACGGTATCGAAAAGGATACATGTCCAAATCCTGCAACGGACCTGACATTCCACCGCCAAGGTTAACTAAAGGTGAGCGCCCGTACGTTACGCTCGCCTGTCTCTCACCGGATGGGCGGCGTAACCGGTCCGGCCACACCGCCCGCGCGCCCACGCGCCCGCCGCGCGCCTACATCCAGCCAAGCCGCCGCACCTCCGCAAGCGTCCGGTCCAACGCCCCGCGAACCCTCGCCACCAGCAAGTCCGCCTCGCTCTCGCTCAGGACGAACGGCGGCGCCACCAGCATGCAATCGCCCGTAGCCCGCAGGATAAGCCCGTCCGCGAAGGCGAAGTCCCGGCACAAGGCCCCCACTTCGCCAGCCTTGCCGAACCGCGCCCGCCCGGCCTTGTCCGGCGAGAGCTCCAGCCCCCCCATCAACCCCACCATCCGCGCCTCTCCCACCAGCGGATGCTCCGCCAGGCCGCGCCACGACCGCGCCAGATACGGCCCGATCACGCAGCGCACCCGCTCCACCAGCCCCTCCTCCCGCAGGATCGCGAGGTTCGCCAGCGCCGCCGCCGCGCAGACCGGATGCCCGCTGGTCGTGTAGCCGTGATTGAAATCCCCCCCGGCCTCCAGCACGTCGGCCACCGCGTCGCCCACCATCACACCCCCCATCGGCAGGTAGCCGCTGGTCAACCCTTTCGCCACGGTCATCAGATCCGGCGAAAACCCGTAATGCTGGCAGCCGAACCACGCGCCCAGCCGTCCGAACCCGCAAATCACCTCGTCGCTCACGATCAGCACGTCGCGCGCGCGACAGATACGCTCCACCTCCGCCCAATAGCCGTCAGGCGGCATGATGACGCCGCCGGCCCCCTGCACCGGCTCGCCGATGAACGCCCCCACGTTCTCCGCCCCCACCTCGTCGATGGCCCGCCCCACCTCGCGCGCCGACACTGAGTCCATGGCCCGCCAGCTCCTTCGCGCCGCCCGCGTGCTTGTCGAGGGAGACGCCCGTCTCGACTCGCTGCCGGAGGCCACGGTGGTGGTCGAGGACGGGCGCATCGTCGGCGTGGAGCCGGGACGGGTCGGGGGCTGCGGGATCGACCTGCCGGAAGACGCGGTGCTCGCCCCGGGCCTTGTCGATCTGCAGGTCAATGGCGGCGGCGGCCTGCTCTACAACGATGCGCCGACGGCTGCGGCCGCGCTGGCGATCGCACAGGCGCACAGGGATTTCGGGGTCACCACGATCCTGCCGACGCTGATCACCGACACGCCGGCACGGATGCGCGAAGCCGCCGCCTCGATCGCGGACGCGGTGGCGGAGCCGGGCGGCGGG